>NZ_JBHZDH010000067.1:0-23117 GCF_042755925.1 Lysinibacillus sp. NPDC059133
AATCTAAAAAGGATGGCTCCTGTGCAATACAGAAACCATCTCTTAGCTGCTTAATCTCTTTTTTTAGTTTGTCCTTGACTTGGGTACCACATTAATGGAAGCTTGCGGATTCTCTTTTTTGAAATTAAAGCTTTAAAAAATGTGTTAACTCATTAATTGAGTAGATATGCAATTCGTGCATAGCTCGTGTACAAGCTGTATAGAAATAATTACGTTCTGTTTCTCTAGAATAATTAGCTGCGGAAGCATTGTATAGCAAGACAGCGTCAAATTCAATTCCTTTTGCCATATAAGCAGGTAACAGTAAAATGCCCTTTTTAAATTGAGTTGTATGATGGGTAATGAGTTGAAGATCTACGTGGTCTTTCATTTGCTCAAAAACCATTGTACATTCTTGCTCTGTTTTACAGATGACTGCAATTGTTTCGAACTTTAGGGACAAGCTGTTAATTTTTTCGACAAGCTGTTCAATCAAATCTATTTCATTTGGAACAATCGTGATAGTCGGTTCGGAACCAGTTCGATTAAAGGCTTCTACTTTGGCACCCTCATGTAAAATCTTCGAAGTTAGGTGAATAATTTGTTTTGTTGAGCGATAACTTTTCGTTAATATCATTTTTTCTGCTTGTTCACCATATAATTGTGGCGTTAGCAGGGAAGGGTTTTTAAAAGTATGAGGATGGATGGTTTGATGTCCATCGCCCAATATAGTCATACGTGCACGTGGGAATAATTGTTGTAATACAAATAGCTGAAATGGAGAATAGTCTTGTGCTTCATCAACTAAAACATGGCGAATCATCGTATTAGTTCGTTGACCTTCTATTTTGTCCTGCAAATATAAAAATGGAGCGGCATCTTCATATGAAATAATACGCTTTGCTAAATTAGGGAGTGTATGTTGACAGATTTCTTCCCAATGGTCGGGCAAAAAGTTCTGTAAGTGCTGATGTATAGTATTGTTTATATCAAATAATTGACGATAAATGCCTAACATGTGAACAAACTTTAATTGTTTCACAGATTGACGAAGTGGCTTGAACTGTTTTTTAACAATTTGGATGGCTAGTTTCTTGCGCTCTTGCTCAAAATCATCAAAGGAGTTTTCTGAAAATCGACCTTCATGTAAAAGCTCGCTATAGGTTTTTGTATACTCTTCAATGTCTAAAAGCTCACTAGCTTCTTCTACCCACTCTTTCGCCCGTTCTGCCTTTTCAATTTTCGATAATTGTTGTAACAACCATTCTTTCACTAACTGCAGTCGATTTGGGATAGGCATTGTGGCATTGAACGAATAAAAGTACTCAGCAATTTCTTGAGCTGTAATAATTCTTTCTCCTCGAAAAACAATATTTTTAAACAGCAAACCTTCATGTGCAAGGAGCTCTATATATTTGTCCATCAATTCTCGATATTGGAGGCTAGCTTTAAAAGAAATAATCGTAAGCTTCGTTTGGTAAAGTGAGTCATCTTTCTCTGTTAAAAGTGACTCTAATTGCTCATAAGGATATTCCAATTGGAACTGTCGACCTAAACGTTTTGTTGCATATTCGGAGAAGGTTAATTGCTGCATATTATCTTCACCTAGATCCGGTAAAACGGTATGAACATATTGATTAAAGAGCTGATTAGGTGTAATCAATAAAATTTGATCAGCAGTAATTTGGTCTCGATAATGATACAACAAATAAGCAACACGTTGGAGAGCAACAGCTGTTTTTCCACTACCTGCGACACCCTCTACGATGAGATAAGGCGTGTTGACATGTCGAATAATTTTATTTTGCTCAGCTTGAATCGTTGCTACGATGCTACGGATATGTTCGTTTGCATTTTGAGCGAGAATATCGAGTAATAAGTCATCACCGATCGTTAAACCTGTATTAAACATCGATTGTAATTGGCCATTTTTAATGATAAATTGCCGTTTTAAAAGCATCTCACCTTGAATTTCGTCAGTCGTCGTTTCATAAGTAGCGGGGCCAGGGGTGTGATCATAATACATACTTGATATCGGGGCTCGCCAATCATAAATTAATATGTTTTCGTTCTCTTCATCCATTAAGGTTGCTACACCGATATAAATCTTTAAAGGTTCGTTATGATCATCCTGTAAAAAATCAATGCGAGCGAAATAGGGTGATTGCAGTAAACGGTCATAAATTTTTACATCCTTGATGACACGTTGCTGAGCATGCTGGGAATCAGATAAGAGCTCTGCCTGTTGTTTGATAGCATAAAAGGTTTCGTCTATATCCTCAGGCGTATCTAAATTCACTCTAACGTCGTCCCAAAAGGTTTTCTTTAACGCTAAAACATTGTCTTTAACAGCCTTTTCTTTTTGTAGTAACTCCTCTTTTTTATGATCAACTGTGTTTAAACAAAGAACAAGATACTGTTTTTCTTCTGTCCATTCATATTGCTTTTCCAATGTTACTCACATTCCTTTCAATATGGATTTAGAATCGGGAAATTTATCATACAGCTATTCCAGAAAGAAGTATAGTCTAGTAATTTTGGCAAATTTATGATATAATAAAGTTATAAGATAAAATCAATTTTTTAATAAAAAAGACTGTTCCGCAAAAGGTGGAGCAGTCTTTTTTGTAGTGAAATTTTCCCTTTTGAAGAATGTTGCTTTTTATGGATAGTCTCCGAAATTTTGGTATGACATCATGTATATAAGTTGATCTCCGTTCTGGCCGGGTGCTTTCCTTGGGTGTCCGATGAGCCGCTTGGGGCGACGAGTGTTTTCTGTGCGACAGCAACACCATGTTGGTCACGAAGGCGTTATCGCAGGTCGTGGTGTTCTTAGTCTCCGTTCTAATGCTCGCTCCGGGGCTCATCTGTGACCCGATGAGTTGTCCAGCCTCTGCTCTGGTTAACTTATATTCATGGTATACGTTTCCACAAATGTTATGTCCGACTTATATCATTTTAACCATCAAAAATTAATCCCAATACTTTAGAGTTAAATGGATGATTGATTTTTGATAAATAACAGCTCAACGAGTAAGAGGAATAGACGTTAATTGCTAACTAAAGAATATGTTTCTATAAACGATATAGACACTTGAAAGGGGGTGGGAAAATGAAGGTGATATTTACAGTTGGGTTACCTGGAAGCGGCAAGAGCACGTTTGTTAAAGGGCTAGCGAAAAGTGAAAATGCAGTTATTCTTTCGAGTGATGCCATACGTCAAGAGTTATTTGGTGACGCTTCAAGACAGAAATCGCGAATAGTATTTCGTGTTTTGTATGAGCGTTTAAACGAATTTGTGGCTAAAGGTCAATCTGTCATTGTTGATGCAACAAATATCGAACGGGAACGTAGGATATTTGCACTGGGTAAATTGTCTGGTGACGTGAAGGCGGTATGCTATTATTTTGATACACCTTATACGTTGTGTATAACAAGAAATCAACAAAGAAAGAGAAAAGTTCCGTTAGTAATAATGGATAAAATGAGGAAGAATTTAGAGTTTCCGATAGTGGGGGAAGGATTTGAAGAGGTGCATATTGTACATGAAGCGAGTCCGTATGAAATCTCAAAAGAGCAATTTCTTTCGCTAATCCGAAGCGAACCCACATATGATGAGCTTTTTCAAAAGTTGAAATCAGTCCAACCATTTAAAGAGATTTATCAATTTAATCAAGAAAATCCTTATCATCAATTTTTACTTTGCCAGCATACGTATTTTGTTTATGAATATATGAACGAATACTATATGGAGAGTGACAAGTTAGCGCTACAAATAGCTGCTTTATTCCATGATGTAGGCAAACCGTTTTGTAAAAAATATAAAGAATTCCAACAAAGATATGGATATTATGGACATGAAAATGTATCTGCTCAAATGGTATGTCATTTTTTATTAGAGCTTGGCTTTGAAGAAGACTTTGTTTTAAAGGTTGTTAATTTAGTGCAATTTCATATGTTAATTCAATATGGGGGCGATAGGGGATCAAGTAAGATTTATCATTTATTAGATGGCGATTTATTAACAAAGCTTTATTTCTTTCGAGAAGCAGATCAATTTGCGAAGTAGATGTAAACAAAGGAAGTGAGTTTATGACCAATTTGATGAAATATCCAAGAAGCTTTCATTTGCCGTGGAGTAGAGGATATACACACGATGACAAGGTTGCTAAAAATGTTGATCATTTTATTGGAAAAGAGGTTATTGTAACCGAAAAATTAGACGGGGAGGGAACAACACTTTATCAAAACTATATGCATGCTAGAAGCTTAAATTCAGGAGATCATCCGTCGAGGCATTGGGTAAAAACGTTTCATGCTACATTTGCCTTCCAGATTCCAGAAGGTTGGAGATTATGTGGTGAAAATATTTATGCCAAGCACTCCATTTACTACAAGGAGTTAACTAGTTACTTTTATTTATTTAGTATTTGGAACGAAAAAAATATTTGTTTAAGCTGGGATGAAACAGTCCGTTATGCAGCTGAATGGGGGATTGAAACGGTACCTGTATTATATCGAGGCATTTTCGATGAGGAAAAAATAAAGAAGACGTTTACAGGAAAATCACTTCTTGGGGGTGAGCAGGAAGGGTATGTTATTAGAAATGCGGCTGCCTTCCATTATGATGATTTTCGATATAACCTAGGGAAATTTGTGAGACAGAATCATGTTCGAACAAGCGAACATTGGTTAAATGAAGAAGTGATTCCTAATCAATTGAAATAAGTATGATTTGAAAAGGTAAAGTATACCTAACTATAAAACAAAAGGACTGAGAAAAATGTAATTCTTAAATATGAAACTAATAATATATAATGAATATGAGGAAGTATGCAGTGGTGCATGTCCCTTTACGGAATAGGGATTTACAGGTTCGATTCCTGTCATCCTCACTAAATGAAATGACATAATAGATAAAAATAGAGGATTTGCCTGTTTGCAATTATTATGAACATGGCGTCTATATTGAAGCATGTCCACTATTTAAAAAAGAACTCCCAAACGAAAATGGGAGTTCTTTTTTATAGCTTTTTACTTTGTATAGTTATCGAAATAACCTTGAATATAAATCATTGGTGTTCCTTTGTCACCTGAACCAGAAGTTAGGTCAGATAGTGAACCAATTAGGTCTGTTAAACGACGAGGCGTTGTACCTTGAGCGGCCATTTGCCCAGTTAAATCTTCATCTTTGTTTTGGATATACTCAGAAATTGCTGCTTTTAATTCTTCGCCGCGAAGCTCTGCAAAATCGTTATCTGCTAAGTATTTTAGTTTTACTTCGTTTGGCGTGCCATCTAATCCAGCCGTGTAAGCAGGAGAAACAACAGGGTCAGCTAACTCCCAAATTTTACCCACTGGATCTTTAAATGCACCATCACCGTAAACCATTACTTCAACTGTTTTACCAGTAGCTTCTTTGATTTTTGCTTGGATGCCATCAACGATTGGTTGGCAAGTATGTGGGAATAATTTTACGCTATCTTCAGTAGCTTTATTTGAACCAAGTAGACCATACTCTGCGTTAAAGCCAGAGTCGTTATTAGGTTCAGATAAAATATTATCAAGGCTGTATACTTTTTCAGCACCATTTGCCGTTAGAATACGTTTTGTACGTAAGCGTGTATGAATATCACAAGTTAAAACGCTCTTCGTAAAATCTAAAATTGTTTTTGGGTTATTTGAAAAGATAACTTCACAAGACGCGCCTTCAGCTTCGATTATTTCTTTATAATATTCAATATAATCTACGCCTGTAAATGTATGTTTTTTATAGCCGAAATGCTCACGGAATTCACCCTCAGTTAAAGTATCTGTCCAAGGATTAATCCCTTTTACATCTAGCTCATCGATATCAACTAGGTGATTACCAACTTCATCAGATGGATAGCTAAGCATAAGAACAACTTTTTTTACGCCTTTTGCAATACCGCGTAAGCAGTTAGCAAAACGATTACGGCTTAGGATTGGGAAAATAACACCAACAGTATCGTCACCAAATTTAGCAGCTACGTCAGCTGCGATGTCATCGATGGATGCATAGTTACCTTGTGCACGCGCTACGACAGATTCTGTTACTGTGACGATGTCACGATCTTCAATTGAATAGCCTTCAGTCTTTGCTGCGTTTAATACTGTATCCACAACGATTTGCTCAATATTATCGCCTTCGTTAATAATCGGGCCACGAAGACCTCTTACTACTGTACCAACTACACGTTCCAAAATAATCTCTCCTTATTAATAAGTAAATGTATGATTAATAGTTATGCCTCGGCATAATTGTAGCTGTCGCTTTGCTTTCGCTACAGAAAACATTTGCCGCTGTCGCTACGCTTTCGCGCAGATAAACAATGCGTCTGGAATCGGCTGTGGGCTCCATGAAGAATGCCATACCGATTCTTTTCCGCCAACTGAAAAAAGTTAAATATTTTGAAATTATACCAATATGGTTTTACTATACGCCCCTTTAGTGATATAAGTAAAATTAATAGTTCGTATAATAGCTATAAGAGGTGCTTATATGATAGGGAAATTAGATTTATATCGTGTATTTAGTATTGTTGCTAAAAATAATAGCTTTTCAAGTGCTGCTAAAGATTTATATATGACTCAACCAGCTGTTAGCCAAGCTATGATGCAATTAGAAAAGGAGCTTGGCACACGTCTTTTTAATCGCACACCTAAAGGGGTGACGTTAACAACTGAGGGTAGTCTTCTATACGAGTATACGAATTCAGCGTTAGGCCTTTTAGATGCAGGTGAGGAGAAGTTGCTAGAATTTAGAAATTTAACAACAGGTCAGTTGAAAATTGGTGTAGGGGACACTATTTCTCGTTTCTTTTTAATGCCTTATCTAGAGGCGTTTCATACAATGTATCCAAATATAAAATTACAAATGTTAAATGGAACGACTTCGGAAATTTGTAACTTTATTAAATCTGGTGAGGTTGATATAGGACTTTGTAATTTTCCGATAGAAGATCCGACATTACAATTAACCGCTTGCACGGAGGTTCAGGATATTTTTGTATGCGGTGAGAAGTATAAAACGTTGGCGTCAAAAAGTTTAAGCTTTGAGGATCTGTTAAAGTTTCCACTTGTTTTTTTAGAGAAAAAGTCTAATTCAAGAAAGTATGTAGAAGATTATTTGTTTGCAAGAGGGATCTTTATTGAACCTGAATTTGAGCTCGGTTCACATGATCTAGTGCTGGAATTTGCACGCAGTAATTTAGGGATTGCTTGTGTAACGAAAGAATTTTCTAAGGATTATTTGCAACGAGGACTTTTATATGAGCTAACATTAACAGAAAGTATTCCAACAAGAAGCATTGGCATGTGTTATTTGAAAAGTGTACCTTTATCTCGAGCGGCATTGAAATTTGTAGAAATTATTGAGCAAAAGCAGGAGCGTAAACGTCTAAATCCAAGAACTATAAAGTGAGCTTAGCGAGTGGTGTTGAAAACCAAAATGGTGAAGGGAATCTATGTCACATTAAATAAAGTATGGCTCTTCTGCAAAACGAGAGGCTGATTTCCGTTCCGACTAGGCGCTTTGTTGCTGACGCTTCGCTTTCGCACAGATAAAACATTTGTTGCTGACGCTTCGCTTTCGCACAGAAAACATTCGCTTCGCTGCAGGGTCTCGGGCCAACACGATGTTGGTCACGAAGGCATTATCACAGGACGTGATAGCTTTTAGCCTTTGTTCCTCTACCGCTGATCCCCAAGGAGTCGCCCAGTCGGAACGAAGATCAACCACTTCACATAGTATATATCTTCTGACACATAATAGCTTTTCAACAACATGAAGCTTAGCGAATTACTAGTCGCTAAGCTTTTTTTAATAGTGCCTCTAAAAGAATGTCAACATTGCGTTTATTTTTCATTGTAGGTGAGTACAAATAAGAAAATGTCCGCATAAAATGCTGTTCCTCGAGAGGTAAGATTTTTATATCGTTATTTTTTAATTCACGCTCAATGACACTAGCGGACAGTAATGAAAGTCCAAGCCCTTGAATCACGCTTTCTTTCACACCTTGATTACTACTAATAGTAAGAAGTGAACGTACTTGGAGCCCGTTTGCTCTAAATAAATGATCTAAGTAATAACGTGTACCAGAGCCTTCTTCACGTGCGACCCAATTTTGCTGCTGTAAGTCCGCAACCGTAATAGCTGATTCCTTTGCAAGAGAATGATTACTCGCACTGACAATAAATAACTCATCTTGCATAAACGGTTTAATAATAAGTTCATGGTCGTGTGCCTGCCCTTCAATAAGACCGATATCGACTTGTAACAATTTTGTATATTGAATGATTTCTTTCGTATTGCCAATAATAACTTGAAGCTCTAGCTGAGGGAACTGCTGTTGTAAACTCGCTATGATAGGAGGCAATATATATTCGCCAATTGTAAAGCTAGCGCCAATTACAAGTGTACCTTGGATTTCATGATGATAGGTTAAAATATCTTCCTTCGCCGCCTCTGCGATTGCCATCATTTGCTTAGCTCGTTTATATAAAATTTCCCCAGTTGGGGTGATTTGTACAGATTTTGGTGAACGGATAAATAAGGTCGTTTGAAATTCTTGCTCTAAGTTTTTAATGTGTAAACTGACACTTGGCTGTGAAATATGAAGTATTTCGGAGGCTTTCGTAAAATTTTTGACCTCCACCAGTATGATGAACGTTTTTAAAGCATCAAATTGCATATCACCACTCCTATTATTAGAAATATTAATAATTACGATTATATATATGTATTTTACTAATGATTAACTTTCTAATAAAGTAATAATCATCAAGGATGAAAGAAGTGAACAACATGGATAATGGCCAGCATAGGTTAAAAAGTTTCCTGACCCCAGCGTTTATGAAGGGGATCTTGTTGACACTCATTATTGCCTTAGTAGCAAAGTATATTTCGACATTTCCGTTCTTCTCAATATTAGGGCAGCTTGTTATTGCCATTATATTAGGTATGGCTTGGAGAGCTGCCTTCAAGGTACAGGATTCATGGCAAACAGGCATCACATTTTCAAGTAAAAAATTATTACGCCTCGGTATTATTTTACTAGGTATGCGGTTGAATTTAATGGATATTTACAATGCTGGAGCGAGTGTCTTCCTTATTGCGTTTATTAATTTGGTATTTGCTTTACTGGTTGTATATGGTTTAACGAAGGTATTTCATGTTGATAAGAAGCTCGGCATATTAACAGCTTGTGGCACAGCTATTTGTGGAGCTGCTGCTGTTGTCGCTATTGCCCCTCAAATTAAAGCAAATGAAAAAGAAACGGCAGTGGGCGCAGCGATAGTAGCATTACTAGGGACTGTATTCACATTAGTCTACACGGTGTTATACTCAGTATTTAACTTAACTCCTACTGAATATGGCATTTTTGCGGGAGGCACTCTACATGAAATTGCTCATGTTATTGCAGCAGCCTCAGCTGGTGGAAATGAAGCCATTGATATGGCGGTTATTGTGAAGCTAACACGTGTCGCATTGCTTGTACCCGTCGCTATTGTCATCGGTATTTTATATCGGAGAAATGAAAAGGGGCAGGAAAAAGAAGGATTTTCACTGTCGATCATTCCGTGGTTTATTCTTGGGTTTTTAGCGATGAGCGCTATTAATTCGTTAGGGATTGTACCAGCTAATGTAGCGCAAACATTTGTAAATATCGCTTATATTTTAATTGGGATGGCGATGGCTGGACTAGGTTTAAATGTAGACATAAAAACCTTTAAACAATTAGGCGTAAAAGCGTTTGTTGCAGGACTTATCGGTTCGGTTTGCTTATCAATACTAGGCTATGTTTTAGTTATTTTCATGTAATAAAAAATTGGAAAAAATCCTGCATTTTCGAAAATGCAGGATTTTTTTAGATAGAATCAGAAGATATTTTAGTTTTTATCCCACTACCTCGTAAATAGTGGAGTTATGGTATACAAATCGAAAATTAGCGTGATGCTTCAATTGAAGAAGCTAATTCAGCTATAACTATTTTGCTACCAATCATTGGGCTGTTTTCAGGTTTTCCTCCCTCAGAGCCTTGTCCAGGACGGTGATGAGCTGCAGCGAATGCATCGCTGTTACGCCAAGCTTGGAAATGTTCCTTAGACTCCCAGTACATATTGACGCTCATTTCGTCATAAGTCGGATCATCAGTTGAAACTAATACCTCCACTTTATGGAAGCCTTCAAACTGCTGTAGAGGTCCTGGCTTTGTAAAGTTCGGTGCCATTTTTGCAGCAAAGCCAGGTTTTACTTGAATACGATTTGTAACAATAATCATGCTTTTCCCCCCTAATCATTTTTTAGTTAACTATATGAATGAATTATCAATGATTATCATTCGCAATCAATGATAATTCGCCTAGGAAGACATTGTCAATAGAAGAGCAATGTAAATTGCAAATAGCTCGATATTTGATACGCCACTATAAGAATGGTCCGGACATTTAACTGACATAATCCGATGATATAATGAAAACACGAATGAGCTGGTAACGAGGTGAAAGGGCATGATAAAAATATTAGTAATAGAAGACGAATATGCAATAAGCCAAGTTTTGAAGGCATATTTGAAAAAAGTAGGCTATGATGTTATGCAATGTTTTAATGGCGGGCAAGCATTGGATATATTTCAAGAGGTTCAGCCTGATTTAGTATTACTCGATATTATGTTACCAGAAAAAAATGGTTGGTTAATTTTAAAGGAAATTAGGGAAATTAGCTCTTGTCCAGTTATCATGCTAACGGCATTAGGCGATGTAAATTATCGATTAGAGGGTTTCGATCAAGGAGCAGACGATTATATTGCAAAGCCATTTATAGCTGATGAGGTGGTGGCAAGAGTAAAGGCAGTTTTAAGGCGCGCTAAAGGAAGTCACGAAACTTCGGAAATAAAACGCTTTGGTGGGCTAGAGATTGATATGAAAGCCCATCGAGTGCTACTTAAGGGAGAAGAAATCATCTTAACGCCTAGAGATTTATCTGTACTTTTATTCTTGGCCGAGCATCCAAACCAAACATTTACACGTGACCAACTTATTGATCAAGTTTGGGGCTGGGAGTATGAAGGTAGTGATAGAGCGGTGGATTTAGCAGTGAAGCGACTGAGAAAGGTACTTAAGGAATGGGATGAGGAAGAAGGAGAAATAAAGACACTACGTGGATTGGGGTATCAGCTAAGTGTTCAAAAAAAATAAGCGAATATCTTTACGCAACTATTGGACAAGCCGCTATTTATTAACTCTCTTTGTAGGTCTAGCTATTATCTCTTTTATTTCTGCGGCATGGATTCGACATACGACGTTTCAAAATCGACTAGAGATGATGGAATTTATAGCAGATGAGACTGTATTTCGCCTAACAGATACTTCTGGCCAAAATAATGGACCTATGATTGGCATTCCAGGGTTTATTGGTAACCGTGAGCGATCTACTATGCGAGAAATTGATCCCGTTTTATATGTTGTAGATACGGCAGGTAATATAGTAAGTAGCAATCGACCGATGCCTCCAGGGAGTGAAAAAAATGTTGCCAACTTACTGGATGGTGAAGAAGGGACAAAGAAAATAACTGTAACGAGTGAGGGACAAGAGTTAGTTCAATATGTCGTAAAAAGAAAACTAGAAAGGGACAATAAGGAAGTTGGCTGGGTGCTTGTCTTAGAGAAAAAGGAGAATTTAACGAAGGTTAACCAAGCGTACGGGCTACTGGCATTACTTATTGGGGCACTTGCTATATTGGGGTGGAGTGCTATTTATTTTTTATCCAAACGTCTAGCACACCCAATAAAACAGGTTGCCGAAGCTGCAAAGCAAGTGCAAGAAGGAAACTATACATTTGATTTACCTCAAAATATAAAAGAAGAAGAAATTTATGAGCTCGTTACTTCCTTTAAGGAAATGGCGAATAAGCTAGAACAATTAGAAAAGACTCGAACAGAATTATTAGCGGGCGTCACCCACGAGCTAAAAACACCGGTTACGTCAATTAGTGGGTTATTGCAGGCGGTGAAAGATGGAGTCGTTACAGGTCAGGATGCTAGTGAATTTATTCAAATGGCATTAGTAGAAACGACGAAAATGAAAACGATGGTCGGTGATTTGCTAGCTTATAATCATTTTGCGGTAGATGCAATTCCAGTAAAGCTTGAAACAATGAATGTTAATCAGTTAGTACGGGATGCTGTAGCACAATGGGAAGTAATGCAGGATGACGAAAATGTAAAAATACAAATGGACTTCCTTGCAGACTCCGTTGATGTTCAGGCGGATGTTGTACGTATACAGCAAATAGTTACTAATTTATTGACGAATGCAAAGCAAGCAATGCAGGAAGGGATTGTCATCATTACGCTGGTGGAAAAAGAGGATGCTGTCTTCATTACTGTAAAGGACACAGGACATGGTATTCCTCAGGAAGATCAGGCATTTATCTTTGAACGTTTTTATAGAGGAGAAAATAAAAAATATGCGATCCGTGGCTTAGGATTAGGATTATCACTTAGTAAAATGATGGCGCAATCTATAGGCGGTGATTTACGACTAATTGACAGTAATTCATCAGGAACATGCTTTGAAATAACACTTAAAAAGGCTACTACGCTCTAAAGGGCGTAGTAGTTTTTTTGTAAAGATTTTTTGAAGGAAATGTAAAGCTGACATCTGACTGACACATTAGGCCTTTATAGTAAGCATTGTAAACGAGAAACCAAAAGAAAGGACGGGATCAAGGATGACCGGAAACAAAAGGTTTTTCCAAATGATGACCTTACCTGCAGCATTATTAATACTACTAGTCGGTTGTGGTGAGAGTAGCGATTATGTGGCGAAGGTTGATGGTGAAAAGATTTTACAAACAGAACTAGATGACGCATTGCGTGAACAATACGGTACAGAGGTACTAGATACACTGATTAACAATAAAATAGTTGAGCTAGAGGCGAAAAAAGAGGATGTTTCTGTATCCGAGGACTCTATTCAGGAAGAGTATGAGGAGTTAGCGGAGTCGTATGGTGGGGAGGAATCGTTACAAAATGCACTAGAGGCGAATGGACTAACTGAGCAGAGTGTGAAGGATAATATTCGGATGTATCAGCTTACCAAAAATGTCATTGCTGCAAGCATTGACATATCAGATGAGGAAGTAGCTCAATATTTTGAAGACAATAAAGATAACTATGGACAAAAGGAACAGATTGTAGCTAGTCATATTTTATTGGAGGATGAGGCAACAGCAAAGGATGTGCTAGCAAAAGTAAAAGCTGGTGAGGACTTTTCGGAGCTAGCAAAAACATATTCAATTGATTCATCAACGAATGAGGCTGGTGGGGAAATAGGTTATATTAGTCGAGGACAAATGGATGAGAAATTTGAAGAAGCCGCATTTGGCCTTGAAAAAGGTAGCGTCAGTGACATTGTTCAAACGTCAGATGGTTATCACATCATTAAAGTAACTGAAAAAGTACCTGCAGAAGAGGCCGTATTCGAGGATATAAAAGATGAAGTTTATGCGACTGTGCTTGAAGAACGCATAAATGACGAATACACGTCTTGGTTAGCTGAAAAACAAGAGCAATACAAAATTGAAAAAATGTAGGGAGTGAACTATATGCCTAATATTACTTCGTTTAATCCTAACGGTCGAAAGGAGATTAAACAGGCTATCTCCTATCCGGACTATGCATTATTAAAAACTAAGCTACGGCATGTAATGCAGTTAGACAAGAATGCTGGGACGAATGGTAAGTATTTAATTCGCAGCACATATTTCGATAATTTTGAAAACAAAGTTCTAAATGAAAAAAAAGAGGGTTATATCAATCGAGATAAATATCGAGTACGAATTTACGGTAAATCCACTACGACTATAAATTTGGAGCGAAAAAGCAAACGAAATAATTTAACCTTTAAAACGAAGTGTGCCATATCCCAAAAGGAATATGAAAAAATGCGTGGTGGGGATATCGCTTGGATGGAGGAAGACGAACGAGCGTTAATTCAAGATTTATATAAGGACATGAAGTATAACCAATTCAAACCAATGACAGTTGTCGATTATGAGCGTGAGGCTTACATCTATCCCTTTGGAAATGTGCGTGTCACATTTGATAGTAAAGTACAGTCGAGCCTACGTAATACAGATATGTTTAATCCGAAACTGCCGATGGTTGATGTACTTGAGCCAAACTTAGTTATTTTAGAAGTGAAGTACGATGAGTACTTGCCGGATATTATTAAGTACTTATTACAATCAGTAGATACACGTGCTGAGGCATATTCGAAATATCAGCTTAGTCGTATGTACGGCTAATTGGCTATTTATAAAGGAGAGTTGAACAATGGATACTATAAAATATAGCGATATTTTTAAATCCAGCTTTTTAGAGAAAACAACATCATTTTCATTAATAGATTCACTGATAGGGTTAGTTGTAGCGTTCTTTGTAGGGCTGTTTATTTACGCTGTTTACAAGAAAACCTTTAACGGAGTGATTTACTCTCATTCCTTCAATATTTCACTGCTCATTATGACGATGGCAACAGCACTAGTGATTATGGGAATAAGTTCAAATGTGCTGTTATCGTTAGGTATGGTTGGTGCGCTATCAATTGTGCGTTTCCGTACACCTATTAAAGATCCTATGGATTTAGTATATATTTTCTGGGCAATAGTTTCTGGAATTCTTTGTGGTGCAGGATTTATTCCACTTGTTATAATCGGTGCCGTTCTAATTGGTCTTGTACTACTCGTGCTAGTGAACAAAATTACTGTGGAAAATCCATATTTATTAATTGTTAAATTTGAAGAAGATTTTGCTTGTGAGGAAGTGGAGCGTATTATTGCGGCACAGTCTAAAAAATTCGCTTTAAAATCAAAATCTATTATGTCGAATGTTGAAATCGAAACAACCTATGAAATTCGTGTTAAACAAAATGATACAAAACTGATGGACAATCTTACAAAAGTACCTGGAGTAAAATCAGCAGTAATGCTTAGTTATGATGGTAATTTCACTGCTTAGTAACCACTCTAGATGAGTTTTCTTACTATAAAGAGAGGTGCAGATAATGATTAAAACACGGGTTGTCTATATTTGTATGGCAATTCTGCTACTCCTCTTTGTTGTTGTATTTGCTGTGCTTCCAAACGCAGGCATTGAAACAAAAAATACCGAGTTTTCCTATGAGTCTATTGTGTTTAATGAAAATAAAGTAACAACGGTAGATATTGAAATAGCCGAGGAAGATTGGACAGACATGCTAGAAAGTGCAGCAGATAAGGAGTTGAAGCAAGCTAATATCACGGTAAATGGCAAGAAAATAGAGAATGTAGCTATTCGTACAAAAGGAAGTTCATCACTGAACTCGGTTGTAAATAGCGACTCGGATCGATATAGCTTAAAAATAGATTTCGATTATTACGATGATACACAAAGCTTATATGGCTTGAAAAAATTAAATTTAAACAATAATTTCAGTGATACAACATTAATGCGAGAATATATTTCTTATGAGCTCATGGAACAAATGGGATTACCTACACCCGCTCATTCATATATGTATGTCACAGTGAATGGTGAGGATCGAGGTTTATTTTTAGGGGTAGAAGCAGTGGATGAAACATTCCTGGCAAATAACTACGGCTCTAATGATGGATTTTTGTTTAAACCAGATGGGACAGGCAGTGATTTAAAATATATTAGTGATGATATTGCTGATTATACGGGAATTGGCTTAAAAACGAACGAAGGCAATGTCGATCAATCAAAATTTATTGAAATGATTGAAGCCATCAATAATGGCGGCAATATCGAAAAATATATTGATGTCGATGAAATGCTGCGTTATTTTGCTGTGAACACGGCACTCGTAAATCTTGATAGTTATCAGGGAACTATGAAACACAATTACTATTTGTATGAGGAAAATGGTGTGTTTTCGATTATACCATGGGATTTTAATATGTCGTTTGGCGGCTTTGGCGTTGGTGGTAGAATGGGTGGCAACAATAAAATCCAAGACAATGCCGATATGAAAGCACCTAATGATGCACAGATCAATGATAAATCCGAAATGAAGCCTCCGAATAATGGTCAACAGCAACGGCCAAATGCTGACCGGAATCAGGGTGGACTCAATATGGGATTTGGATTATCTGGGGATCTGATGGAAGATAGTGCTATTAACTTTAGTGTGACTACACCTGTATCTGGCACAACTTTAGAGGAGCGGCCGCTATTAAACGCCTTACTTTCCAATGAAGAGTATCGTGCTAAATATGAAGGCTATTTAGAAGAGATAGCGACTAATTACTTAACAGAAGATAACATACAAAATATTACCACAAAATTAGCATCGCTCTTAACAACGTATGTGGAAGCAGATCCTACGAAATTCTCTACAACAGAACAGTTTATAGAAGCGGTAGAAGGGGAAAAAAGTCTCCCTGAATTTGCAAAGCAGCGCTCCGAATCTATTTTAAAGCAGCTGTCAGGGGAACTTGTTGTGGAAGCAACAACACAAGGGAATATGGCAATGCCAAATCCAGGCGAAATGGGAGACATGAACATTCCGATGCAAAGACCAGATGACTTTGATCCGAATCAAATGCCAGAGGATTTTGATCCTTCACAAGCCCCTTCATTTAATCAAAATGGCGATAATCAGGGAGAAAGACCAAATGGTGATGGCCAAATGCAACGACCTGACCAAAATGGAGGACCTATGTGGCCTAACCAAGGCGACGAACTAAAGCAAGAAACCGTTATCGATAAAAATACAGTTCTTACAGCGATTGTTTGTTTTGCCTTGTTAATAGTGGCACTGCTGTTTGTTTTCAAATTTAAACGAAGAGGTCGTTAAAAAAATAACCATATCCAAAACTTTTGGGTATGGTTTTTGCTTTTTGTCGTGCTAAAATAAAGCATTCTTTTTTTAGGAGTAATAGTATGAATGAACATCAATTTGATAAACAATTGCATATTAACACAGTAGGTGAACAATACGGCTTCCCTAAACTAGCTCATTACCATCGCTATGAGCCAACTCCGTATGTTGGCTTAGAACAATTATTTTCGGAGTATGAAATGCCTGATAATCCAGTGTTTATCGATATGGGATGTGGAAAAGGGAGAGTCCCTATTTATGTACATGATAAATTTCATATTCCGACAATTGGGGTAGAAATGGATGCAGGTTTTTATGCAGAGGCTGAGAATAATAAAAGGAGCTATCTTCAAAAAAAGAGTGCTCAAGCTCCGGTTTCCTTTATGCATTCAATAGCGGAGGACTATGCTATTCAGCCAAGCGACACGGTTTTCTTTTTTTTCAATCCGTTTTCAGTCCATATTTTCCGTACAGTTATTCATAATATTTGGAAGTCTTATGAACTACATATGCGTGAGATTCATATTATTTTATACTACCCACCATATGATTATTTGCAGTTTTTACATCATGGGACGCCTTTTGAATTAATCCATGAGGTTCATCTTGAAAATGAAACAAATATTAACGAACGCCTCTGTGTGTTTGCGTTGAAAAAAGCTTAGAGCTGTAGAAATAACCCAGCTCTAAGCTTTTTTAATAAAATGTAGCAACTAAGACGAATTAGAAAAAATCTTACTATAGATTATTCCTTTTAGGATGTTATTTTATTTTCTAGGAAATAAATAGTTATTAGCAATTACAAATTAATACCTCCTGAGAACGAGATAGCGCCTTACATCCTAAATTTTGCAATTTTCGAGAAAAATAATAGTTTTATATTAATGTTCATTGACAATTAATAGAAAATTCATAAATTATTAATTATACTGAAAAATCACTCTAGACTAAATATAAAGAATGTTTTACAATGTAAAAGGCTTAAATGAATAATAGTTTGATTCACTGTTAAATAGTTATAAATTATAACTTTGGTTATTTTTGTTATTGAGGAAATGCCGTGGATTGTTTATAATTATCAGAAATATCTAATATTTGAAAAAACTCTAGGGGGAATAAAATTATGAGAGAGAACAAAAAGCTTAAAAAGTTTGGCTCACTTCTAGTTGCATCTTCACTACTTGCAGGCGTTCTTGCAGGCTGTGGTAACGGAGATAGTTCAAGTTCAGGAGGATCATCATCAGGCGGTGGCGGTTCTTCTGACGGTGATACTATTAAAATCGGTGCAAACTTAGAGCTTTCAGGTAACGTAGCTTCCTATGGCTCTTCGATTGGTCTAGGTGCAGACCTTGCAGTGAAAGAAATTAATGATAATGGCGGAATCGACGGTAAAAAAATTGATCTTATTAAAGTAGATAACAAGTCTGAAAACTCAGAGGCTACTGCAGCAGCTCTTAAACTAGCAACACAAGATAAAGTAGTAGCAATGCTAGCCCCAGCAACTTCTGGTAATACAGTTGCTACTGTTCAAATTGCAAACAGTAATAAAATTCCAATTGTTACGGGTTCTGGTACTGCTCCTAACATTACAGTAAATGCTGATGATAGCGTTAACGAGTACGCATTCCGTACTTGTTTCATTGACCCATTCCAAGGGATTGTGGCTGCAAACTTCGCTTCAAGTGAATTGGAAGCTAAAAATGTCGCTATTTTTGCGGACAACGCATCTGACTATGCAAAAGGTTTAGCGAAATCATTTAAAGAAACAATCACTAAAAATGGTGGGAAAGTTGTAAAAGAAGAGGCGTATGTGGCTAAGGATACTGATTTCCGTACACAATTAACAAATATTAAAGCATCTAAACCAGACTTTATTTTTATCCCAGGATACTATGAAGAGGTTGGTTTAATTGTTAAACAAGCACGTGAAATGGGTATCGATGTTCCATTGATGGGAGCTGACGGTTGGGATTCACCAACTTTAGTAGAACTAGCTGGTGCGAAAGCATTGAATAACACGTACATCACAAACCACTACTCTGCAGAAGACCCAGATCAAAAAATTCAAGATTTCGTAAAAGCGTTTAAAGCAGCGAACGGTGATAAAGCACCAGATGCATTCAATGCACTTGGCTATGACACAGTTTATTACATTGCTGATGCTATTAAGCGAGCGGGCTCTACAGATGGAGAAGCTATTAAAAATGCTTTAGCTGGCACAAAAGATCTTTCTTTAGTAACAGGTACTTTCTCAGTTGACAAACAACATAATCCAATTAAAACAGCAACAGTTCTTGAATTTAAAGACGGTAAACAAGTGTTCAACTCTAAAGTTAATCCTTAATGTTTTCTAAGCAAGGGGAGGCGGGTAAACACGCCTTCCTTTTTATATTTTAACTTCATTCAGTGAAGACTCCCGCTATTGAAGGTGGTGAGATGAATGCGGATCTGGTTTCTTTATAGTGTCCAAACATCTACTGAATGGAAATATAGTCTCCGTACACAATTACGCCAGCGTGAAATTGATAGACCATGCAAAAAAATTTTTTAAGAGGACACAATTTACTCTATTTTCAGTAATAACATGTAGTAGGAAGTTCTATTTTTGTAATTTTCGAAAAATAAAAAGGGGTGAACGCTCATGGAATGGATACAGCAGCTTGTGAATGGTATTTCACTAGGTAGTATCTACGCATTAATAGCGCTAGGATATACGATGGTATACGGGATTATTAAGCTAATCAACTTTGCCCACGGCGATGTCTTCATGATTGGGTCATTTATTGGCTTTTACGCAATTGCTAAATGGGAGCTTGGCTTCTTCCCAGCACTATTATTGGCGATGGCGGTCTGTGCAATTTTTGGTGTTTTAATTGAACGTATTGCTTATAAGCGTTTGCGAAATGCCACACGTATTGCAGCTTTAATTACGGCAATAGGTGTATCGCTATTAATTGAATATACAACGATCTACTTCAGAGGTGCGCAACCGGCGGCATATCCTGAAGTCATTACTAATAAATCATTTGATGTTTTCGGTGTTCAAATCAGTAGTACATCAATATTAATTTTATCTGTCGCAATTGTACTGATGATTCTTTTACAATTCATCGTACATAAAACAAAAATCGGGAAAGCGATGCGTGCGGTTTCTCATGACGCAGATGCAGCACGTTTAATGGGCATTAATGTAGATAATACAATTTCAGCAACATTCGCAATTGGTTCAGCTCTAGCTGGTGCAGCAGGTGTTATCTTTGGTGTTTACTATACGAAAATAGATCCATTAATGGGTGTTATTCCAGGGGTTAAAGCGTTTATCGCTGCAGTACTTGGTGGTATTGGTATTATTCCTGGTGCCATGGTTGGCGGTATGTTACTAGGTGTAGTGGAATCATTAGTAAGTGCACTTGGTTTCTCTTTATGGCGCGATGCAGCGGCATTCGTTATTTTAATTTTAATTTTAATCTTCAGACCATCGGGTATCTTTGGTAAAAATGCCCGTGAGAAAGTGTAGGTGAGCGGTGATTATGAAAAAGTCTAAAGTTTTCTGGGGCTATGGCGTATTAGCGCTAGTCATCTATGCAGTTATTCAGGTGCTTATTTCAACGAACATTCTCGATATTTACTATCAAAATATGTTGATCACAATGTGTATTAACATCATGCTTGCGGTCAGCTTGCACATCGTCATTGGGATTACTGGTCAGTTCTCGATTGGGCATGCCGGCTTCTTAGCAGTTGGAGCATATGTTTCTGCAATTATTACAACTAAGCTATTGCTTCCGTTCCCATTAGCTATTTTCTTAGGAGCACTGGCAGCAGCAGTAGCCGGTTTAATTGTAGGTATCCCGACGTTACGATTAAAGGGTGACTATTTAGCAATTGCAACCCTTGGTTTTGCGGAAATTATACGTATTATCTTTTTAAATACGGACTATGTTGGTGGCGCGGCAGGGATGCAGGTTCTATATTTATCAAACTGGACTTATGCATTCATAGGTGTTGTTCTAACAATTCTAGTCATCTCAAACTTTACGAATTCTCGTCATGGACGCGCATGTATATCGATTCGTGAGGACGAAATTGCGGCAGACGCAATGGGGATTAATACAACCTACTATAAAGTTGTAGCTTTCGCAATTGGTTCCTTTTTTGCCGGTCTTGCAGGGGCCATCTTTGCACATAACTTTTACATTATTCAACCGACAACTTTCGGTTTCTTAAAATCATTTGATATTTTAATCTATGTAGTTCTTGGTGGCTTAGGAAGTCTTTCAGGGTCTGTCATAGCTGCGGTTTTCTTAACAGTAGTCTCAGCGTATCTAGCAAACTTCCCAGAAACACGTATGATTATTTACAGTTTAGTATTAATAGTCGTCATGCTGTACCGTCCAACCGGCTTGATGGGAACAAAAGAAGTTACGGATTTATTTAAGTTTGGTAAAAAAGGAGGTACAAAATAATGACTGGAAACCTTCTTATCCATGTGGAAAACATGGGCATTCAATTCGGTGGTTTAAAGGCGGTACAGGGCGTTAACATGTACCTAAATCAAGGTGAGCTAGTAGGTCTTATAGGGCCTAATGGTGCTGGTAAAACAACAAGTTTTAACATGCTTACCGGAGTGTATAAGCCAACTGAGGGCACGATTACATTTGACGATATAAAATTGAACGGGCTTGCACCCTATCAAGTAACACAAAAAGGTATTAGTCGTACATTCCAAAATATTCGTTTATTTAAAGAGCTATCTGTTTTAGATAATGTTAAGGTAGCGAACCATTCACTTGCAAAGCATTCCATGTGGTCTTCTATTTTCCGCTTGCCGAACCATTTTAAAGGTGAGGCAGAAATGGAGCTTCAATCTATAGAGTTCCTAAAAATCTTTGGCTTAGATGTTTATAAGGATGAGCTTGCGAAAAATTTACCTTATGGAATGCAGCGCCGATTAGAAATTGCGCGTGCCCTAGCTGCGAATCCTAAGCTGCTTTTATTAGATGAGCCAGCAGCAGGGATGAACCCGCAGGAGACACATGATTTAATGGAATTAATAGCGTTTATTCGTAAAGAATTTGGCTTAACCATTCTTCTAATTGAGCATGATATGAGCTTAGTTATGGGGATATGTGAACGTATATATGTGCTCGATCACGGTCAATTAATCGCTGATGGGACACCAGAAGAAATTCGCAACAATCCAAAGGTAATTGAAGCGTACCTTGGTGAGGAGGTTATCAGCTAATGCTAAAAGTACAAAATATAGATGTATTTTACGGTAACATTCAAGCATTGAAGGGCCTCTCTTTAGAAGTAAATGAGGGTGAAATCGTAACGTTAATCGGTGCAAACGGTGCTGGTAAAAGTACATTATTAAAAACATTGTCAGGTTTAATAAAACCAAAGGGTGGCATCATTGAATATGAAGGCTTTTCTATCGCAGGGAAGGCTGCACAGACAATTGTAAAATCAGGCATTTCACATGTTCCAGAGGGACGTCGTGTTTTTGCCAATATGTCTGTTGAAGAAAACTTAGAGCTTGGAGCATATCTCCGTAACGATAAAGCTGGTATCAAAAAAGATCTGGATCATGTGTATGAATTATTCCCACGTCTTTTGGAGCGTCGTAAACAGCAATCAGGTACATTATCTGGTGGTGAGCAACAGATGCTAGCGATGGGGCGAGCATTAATGGCAAAACCGAAATTGTTATTAATGGATGAACCTTCAATGGGACTTGCGCCACTCATGGTAAAAAATATTTTTAATATTATTGAGCAAGTCAATAAAGAGGGTACAACCGTATTGCTTGTTGAGCAAAATGCGAATATGGCCTTATCAGTAGCAAATCGTGCGTACGTACTTGAAACGGGACGTATAGTATTATCGGGCACAGCAAAAGAGCTTCAAGAGAGTGAACAAGTAAAGGCAGCTTATTTAGGTGGTTTATAGAAGGAGAAGGCGTCTCAATTTTCGAGGCGTCTTTTTTTGTATGAGCGCAGAGAGTGAACAGACGTATAGATCTGTCAAAGCGACGGAAAGAAAGGCTAGAGCGACGGAAAGAACAGTCAAGGTGACGGAAAGAAGGGGCAAAACGACGGAAGGAATGATCAAAGTGACGGAAAGAAGTCAAAGCGACGGAAAGAAAGGCTAGAGCGACGGATAGAACAGTCACTGTCACTTAAACACATCTCCAATCCCACGAGACCCATATCGATCTCGCGGTCAG
>NZ_JBHZDH010000068.1:0-4038 GCF_042755925.1 Lysinibacillus sp. NPDC059133
AAACCATGTTGCTGTCGCATCGCTTTCGCACAGATAAAACCATGTTGCTGTCGCTTCGCTTTCGCACAGTTAAAACCATGTTGCTGTCGCTTCGCTTTCGCACAGTTAAAACCGTGTTGCTGTCGCTTCGCTTTCGGTACAGAAAATAATTGCTGAAAGAAGTTAAATGTCTATAACAAAAAGCATACCATAAAAATGTAATAGAAACTTGTATTTAGAGGCTCATTCTAGACAAAAAAATCGTTATGTTACTAGCATATTAGTAGCATAACGATTTTAAGTACATATAATCAATTTGGTCTTGATATTAATTGGGCTATTGCTTCGCTTTCGCAAAGTTAAACCGTGTTCCGGAGACTTTATTTAGTTGGTGCTTCGAACGCACTACCAGTTTTCGCATCTTCTGGTAATACTAAAATTCCTTTTTCAGAAGGTGCATTTGGAATTGCTAATTCGCGTGCTGAACATAGCATACCGTATGATTCAACACCTCGCAAATTACCTTCTTTAATAAGCATTCCAGAAGGCATTACTGCACCGATTTTTGCTACGACAACCTTTTGACCTGCTTCCACATTTGGTGCGCCACATACAATTTGTAATGTTTCGTCACCTACGTTTACAGAACAAATGCTTAGTTTATCAGCATTCGGATGCTTGTCCTTTGTTTCTACATAGCCTATAACAAATTTTGGGGAAAAATCTACATCTAAGCTGATTTCAGCTCCATTTTTTGCAATAGCTGCCTCTAGCTGTGCTACTAATTCTGGAGTAACTTCAACTAGACCTTGTGCTTCAGTTTGTATATAGTTGCTGGCATTAAATAAATTAAATGCTTTAATTTCTCCTGTTTGTGCTTCCTTTAAAATAGCGATATCACCCGCACGTTCTACCTTTGTTTTCACGATTGATTCCGTCGCTAATTGTACTAGCAGTACATCTCCTACATGCTCTTTGTTGTAAAATACATTCATTTTTTCTCTTGCTCCTTTTTAACTCTGTTTTTTGCTAATATAAAGATCGGTTCTAGCTCCCCATTTTCATAAATAAAAGATAATGACGTAATCGGTACGGTACCGACAGTAAAGAAATGCATTGTCATCTGTGCTAATACATCATACCCTGTTTCATTACGAATATCACCTACTATTAATACATCCTGGTGTGGCACAGATAACGTCATGTCGCCCTCAATTTTAGTCTGCATTTCTTTCAAAAAGCTTTCATTTAAAATACGACTTGCATCGTAACCATCATTAGCATTAACAAAATAGAAAACATTTCCTGCAACTTCATCTTTCTTATAAACTGTTGGTAGCTGCTTTACGGAGAATCGTGCCATTTCACGAACTTTCTCTACTGTTAATTGTAGTGCCTCTAACATGGATTCATCAATAAAACGATAGGTTTTTCCTAAATCAAGCGCATAAAAAATACGTGTTTCGGCTGTATGTTCAGTTGTGATGAATGCATGTCCCTCCTTCGAGGCTTGAGGGTAGGATGTCGCACGAATAACTGGATAAATTTGCGTAGTAGTTTGGAATCCTTGTTCCATTTCTTGCTCCATCGCATTAAAGGTTTGCTCGATTGTATAAACGACTTCATCGATCGCAGCCCCTTGCTTGTCATTATATTTGACTAAAATACCTGGTAGAGAAAGCTCCATCCCTTTACCAATTTTTTTATGGTTTAGACGTAATTTATCGTGCTTTTTGTCAAATTCAAACTCAAACTTTTCCTCATTCAATTGTTGTTTTAATAGGGACACAAGTTGTTCTGATTTAATTTGTTTCACCTAGCTCACACCCTTTCTTCTAAATTAATTTAGTTTCAGTGTATTGATCACTTTCGCGAAAATAATGTCACCGGACGTGACGTTTATAAACCGGGTTCCTCTATTGTAGCTTACTATATGCCAAATGAAGAGAAAACGGCTCACATATTTGTGAACCGCTCTGTTCAAAACTATCCAATTATCTATTTTAAAAAAATTATTTTAAAGTTGCAACTTTACTATCCTTTACTATTCCAGTATCACTAATCAAAAGACACTAGTCATGTGCTAATGTGAATAAATATTGGCCAATAAGAAGTGAGACTATATGCTCGAACATCATCTGACGACTTACTAACCCTTGTGTGAAAACACCTACAGCTCCCGCACCTTGTCGGATATCTCGGCGTTGTGTATAGTGCTCCATTACTGGCCCAAGTTCCTTCCCAGCTCTTATTTCCTGGGCAATTTCTTCTGGTAATATAATTTGTGCGCCAGCAGCTGTATAAGTTTTGCCATTTGATACTGTAAGTGCTCCCCAGTTACAAACGTACATTACACCATCAATTTCAGTCACTCCACCCTCTAATCCAAATGATAATTGCGCACCCGTCTCTTTGATTGCGTTTTGCGAACGGTTAATTGCTCCCAATCGTGTTTCTTCATGAGTCATTGGTTGATCAGATACTTGTGAAGCAGCCTTAACGTAGGTGAAATTTGGTTTATCAAAATATTTTCTAGCTATAACTTCAACTGCCTCTGTTTTTGCTTTGTTTTTTGTACCAATAGTTATGTTCATTTTCTTAATCCCTCTTTCTTCGCATAGAAAAAGATGCCCCTAAAGGCATCTTTTAATTTCTGTGGAATCACTTTACACATTAGCGCGAATCGTTGCTAATGTCGAACGATCTGCTTTCTTCACTAGTTCCACAATTAAAGCTTTTGCAGCTGCATAGTCATCAATATGAATAATTGACGCAGACGTATGAATATAGCGTGAGCAAACACCAATTACTGCACTAGGAACACCGTCATTTGCCGTGTGCACACGTCCTGCATCCGTACCACCTTGTGATACAAAATATTGATAAGGGATATTATTCGTTTCTGCAGTATCTAAGATGAATTCACGCATGCCTCTATGTGTAACCATCGTACGGTCAAGAATACGTAATAATGTGCCTTTTCCAAGCTGACCAAATTGATTTTTTTCTCCTGACATATCATTTGCAGGTGAAGCATCTAGAGCGAAGAATAAATCTGGTTTAATCATATTTGCGGACACTTGAGCACCTCGCAAACCAACTTCCTCCATAACATTCGCACCTGAATATAAATGTGAGGCTAGCTTTTCATCCTTAACTTCTTTCATCAATTCAATTGCCAATCCACAGCCATAGCGGTTATCCCAAGCTTTGGCCATAATTTTCTTCGGATTGGCCATTGGTGTAAATAGGCAGACAGGGATAATTGATTGACCTGGACGAACACCAAGTGCAATAGCATCTTCTTTATTGTCTGCACCAACATCTATAAGCATATTTTTAATATCCATCGGTTTAGAACGTTCAGCATCGGTTAATAAATGTGGGGGTATTGATGAAATCACACCTGGAATCGCGCCATTTTTGGTAAATACCTCAACGCGTTGCGCTAGCATTACCTGATTCCACCAACCACCTAATGTTTGAAAGCGGATCATCCCGTTATCGGTAATAGAAGTAACCATGAATGCCACTTCATCCATATGACCAGCAACCAACACTTTTGGTGCATCAGCAACTTCACTCCGCTTCACACCGAAAATACCCCCTAAATTATCCTGAACGATCTCATCCGAGTACTTTTCCAACTCAGACCGCATGAATGCACGTACTGCATGTTCATTACCCGGCGCACCTGGTAATTCCGTTAATGTTTTAAATAATTGTAATGTTTCCTCATTCATGTTGACTCTCTCCCCACGAAGTAGAATATTCTTCCTTGTCCATTGTAACATATATATCTATTTTCAGCGGAAGACTCCCATTTCCCAATGAATAGCGGGATAAATGCGCGTGTAGTTCATCTTCAAAGGGTATCCCAAATTTGCTGAAGTATTTATCTGTGCAAAAGTGAATCGGCAGTAACAAATGTTTCTGTACGAAAACGTAGCGGCAGTAACAAATGTTTCTGTACGAAAGCGTAGCGGCAGTAACAAATGTTTCTGTGCGAAAGCGCAGCGGCAGCAACAAATGATTTCTGTACGAAAGCGTAGCGGCAGT
>NZ_JBHZDH010000068.1:4138-15438 GCF_042755925.1 Lysinibacillus sp. NPDC059133
GTACGAAAGCGTAGCGGCAGTAACAAATGTTTCTGTGCGAAAGCGCAGCGGCAGCAACAAATGATTTCTGTACGAAAGCGTAGCGGCAGTAACAATTACGCCAAGCGAAATTAAATCCTAAATTCGCAATATTGATACATTTCCTAAAAAGTGCTAACGTATGAACGTGCATTCACTCTGTATGCTATGTTAAAATAAAGCTATAGAAAAAGGAGGAAAAAAGCATGAAATTACGTGATTTTTTAATTGGTGTTGCTACTGGCCTTGCTGCCGCAGTCATTGTTAAAGAAGCAAGTGAAAAGGTTTCTCCGTATGTACCTGCAGGACAAGTACTTGAAAACATAAAAAAGGAATTTAAAAAGGATTCACCGATTGACGGTTCTTGGATTTTTATGAAAACAGACAATTTCTCAAACGGCATTATGACTATTCCTGTATACCGTGGAGGGATCTCTCGTTTACACGAGGGTGAAATGCAAACATTTGAATTTGCTGCTGACGCTCGCTCAGGTGTTGTAGTAGAACTCACAGAAGTATAACGTTACTCAACAATACACGAACAAAAATTATAGAACCCTACAAAAGAAGCCATCTCAGTTATTTGAGATGGCTTCTTTGTTTTACTCAGTCAATCCTTTATTGTTGAAGTACTTTTTATATTTTCGATAATAATTTAAATTATTTAACGTTAGCTTCACCCAACGTTTTGCATTCATATCTTGGTTAAAGTAAAGAGAGTTTGTATATTTCCCTTCACGAATTAATTTTTTCGCTTCTAGTTTAAGCTTTTCATTTGACGCATATTTGAATAATACACCTTTAGGAATAACCATCCATAAATGCTTATCCTGAACATAAGTTACTTCCTGTTCAATATTTAACATATGGTCATCTGCTACATACTTCATTAAATTATGACCACTTGCTGTAACATAATAGCTTGAGCGGCCATTACGCAAATTGATTTCAAACAGCTTATACTGTTTGTCGCGCATATCGTATTTCATATCGAAGTTAGCAAAGCCTGTATAACCGATCTCCTCTAAGAAAAAGCGTACTTGATCCATTAATTCTTTATCGTATGTTGTAACGATTGCTGCATAACTACCGATTCCCTCAGGTGAATGCTCTTCCAAGATTGGATTTCCTAGACACATCAGCTTCACTTTGCCGTCTTTCCCTACATATGCATTTAATACACGCATATAAGAATCGTCACCTGGGATGAATTCTTGAATAATCATTGTATCCTGATAAGTTGAGCTATAGATTGCTTTTAAAATTGCTGTTTTTTCCGCTTCATCATGTGCAACGAACACTTTTTTCTTACCTGGGAATTTACATGCCCAGTATTCCACCGAGTTCGATGCCTTTAAAATAATTGGGTAATCAAATGGTGGTGTAAAGTTTTCGTAATTGTCTGCTGTCACAGTCGTCGTACCTGGATATTTAAAATCGTACTTATCACACATTTTATAGAAATTTTCTTTTAATAAAATTTCATCCATAAGGGATTCATCAATGTATGGTACTGTAAAATGCTCCTGCAATGCTGGCTTATTTTTGATAATAAGCTTTGCATAATCATCTCCACACGCTAACAACAGTAATTTTTTATCAGAATATTTTTTTGCGACCTTTGCAAGTGCAGGTGCAAATACATCCTGTTCATTTAAGCGATCAATCTCTTCGAAATTTATGATATGGCTGTCTTGCGTTGCTGTTAAATGTGAACGTCCTAATACAAGTGGTTTAATACCATATGCCTCATAAAATGCACGTGCCATACCATATGCATTCATATCTGATCCTAGTAATACTGGTAAAAATGGTTGCTCAGTTGCCATGTATTTTCAACTCTCTTTTGTGTTTTAGTATAGCTTTTAGTGTATCATATTTTCCAAGATGTTCACGAAAAAAGTGTCAAAAAAATGGGGTACAATTAAGCACATCTTAAAAACTTTAAGTTGATTTCTGTTCCTACTATGCAACTACAATAACTTATATCACTTAGCTTACGTTTGCATAAAACAATAGGCGAAGTTACGTTTTATCACTATAAATTAGAGTGACATACCAGAGATACATACTTTGTGAAGCGTTTGATTGGAGTGGAGACTGGGCGACTCCTCGGGGATTAGCAATAGAGGAACGCGAGTGAAGCGGCTCATCGGACGCCCCCAGGAAGCTTTGCTCTGTGCGAAAGCGTAGCGGCAGCAACAATTGTTTTATCTGTGCGAAAGCGTAGCGGCAGCAACAACAAAGCGCCCAGTCGGAACGGAAATCAAACCCTAGTTTTGCCAAAGAGCAATACTTTATTTAATTACCTTAATTTTATTGACACAATAGTTTTCAACACGATGAAAAAAACGTGCGAACACAAAAGGTTCACACGTTCTATTTATTAGAATGTAATAACAGCTTGTCTGCTGCGTTCTAGTTTATCTACAATTTCTTTACCTGTTTCATCCCATTTAATCATGCGGTAATACGCATCATGGTAGAAGATAAAGCCGTAGCCATTCGCAAGTGCTTCTTTCATTATACGTTCCTTCGCAAAGACACTCGCCATTGGATAATCGTCATACGCTAAAACCCATAATGGATTTTGATGTGCATGCGTCGGCATAATATCTGCCATATGCAATAATACCTCACCATTTTGAGTCAATTTTATAATGGCATGTCCATCACTATGACCACCAGTATGAATCATTTCAATACCCGGAACTACCTCTAACGTACCTTCATACGTTTCGATTAAGTGCTGAACTGGCTCCCAGTTTTCTTTCCAATACGTATTTTTCGAGCGAATATTTGGCTCACGCATTTCATCCCACTCAATTTTCGTTACAAAGATTTTTGCATTCGGGAATGTTGGTACAAGTACATCGTCTTCCCATTGCGTTAAACCTCCGGCATGGTCAAAATGCAAATGCGTCATTAAGACTACATCAATATCAGCAGTTGTTAATCCTAGCTCCTGTAAGCTAGCCGCTAATGTTGACTCCTCAGTTACCCCAAAGTTACGTAGCTGCTTTTCATTTAATTTGTTAAAACCAACGCCTGTATCAACAATATAGTTTTTGCCTTCATATTGAATTAATATTGGCTCAGTTGGTAACTCGATTTGATTTTTTTCGTTAACTGGATATTTGCGTGACCAAAGTGGTTTTGGTACAACTCCAAACATAGCACCGCCATCAAGGCAAGTGACACCCCCGTTTAGCCATGATAATGACATATTGTGAAACTTTAACTCATCCATCCATACTCCCCCTATTTAGTAAAGAATTGCGATTCTAGACGATAAATTGGCTGTCCTTTAGCAGAAAATTTCTCCTCATATTCAGTCATAACATTATCCTCAGGCATATTCGCATGTAGGTCGAGTGATACATACTTTAGTAACATACCATATTCAGACATACTCATTAATGAATACTCAAACAAACCACGGTTGTCCGTTTTAAAATGGATTTCCCCCTCATCCACTAAAATCGACTCATATAATTTCAAAAAATCCCCGTGCATTAAACGTCGCTTAGCATGGCGCGTTTTCGGCCAAGGATCTGAGAAATTCAGATACACACGCTCTACATCATTTTTTCCAAAATATTTATATAAATCTGCGCCATTTACTTTTAATAATCGTAAATTCGCTGGAGATTTAGCCTCTAAAATTTTTTCTAATGCACAAACAATTACACTGTCATAAAGCTCAATTCCAATATAATTTATATTCGGATTTTGTAAGGCCATACCTGTGACAAATTGACCTTTCCCAGTACCTACTTCAATATGTAATGGGTTGTCATTTCCGAAAACAGCCTGCCAATTTCCTTTAAAGTCTTCAGGATTCGGAACAATCACCTCTGGATGATTCGCAATCATTTCCTCCGCCCAAGGCTTATTTCTTAATCTCAATTTTCTTCCTCATTTCTTTCTCATGAAATTATTAATTTTTTATAGTATAACGTATTACCATAAAATTCGCATGAAATTATTGCGAAATGATATTTTTTTACTCGATGTTTTTTGTGCGAAAGCGCAGCGTCAGCAACAGCCACCGATGTTGGTCACGAAGGAGTCGCCCACCCTCCACTCCAATCAACTTTTATGCATAACATACGGTTTAACAATTGTCATCCCGAATTTTTAGTGAGAGACCATTTTTTTCAAAGTTCCTCTGATCGTACCTGCCAAGCATCACGTTGCACTGTACAATGAATCCTCGTTCCCTCTCTAATTTCCCCAATATAGTTACCATCTGTATGACAATCAACGTCATTTCCATGCACGAAAATGTTAAATTGATGGCCTTGCAAAAAAGTAATCTCTTTAAATTTTGTATGTTTTTCAAAAAACACAGTGACAAATACTAGTAGCAATTTAAGGCGGGAAATACCGTGAACGATTGTTATTTCGATTTGTCCATCATTCGGTTTAGAAGATGGGGAAATTTTCATTCCTCCTCCGAAATAAGGTTGATTGCACATCGCAACAAACCATGCTTGCTGAAAGTGCCATTCTTGATTGTTTGCTTGAATCTTTACATCAAAGCGTCTAAAGCTAAATAGTCCTCTTACAACAGCCGCAGCATAGGATAGCTTACCAAGCCCTATTTTATTGAGGTAAAACTTCAAGCGAGATGTATTAATACGTTTGGTGACAAATGCGTCAAAGCCCACACCAGCATTATTGACAAATATCTCGTGCTGATGATCTCCAAACTGAACGGCACCAACATCCATTGGGAGGTAAACCATTTCATTTTGTATATAGCTTTCAATTTGAAAGGCATCTTGAAATGTAGTAAAGTATCGTGCGAAATCATTTCCCGAACCAGCACGAACTACACCAATAACTATAAATTTATTATGTACAACGCCACTAACAACCTCATGTATTGTGCCGTCACCGCCAACAATAACAATTATTTTTTTTGTTTGAGCATCTTGCGCCCAATTTTTTGCAAGCTCCTGCCCATGTCCCTCATATTCTGTAAAGGCGACTTCATAGTTAATTGTTAAATGCTGTTGAAGATGGTGCCAAACTTTCTTACCTTTACCGTGCCCTGCTGCTTCATTCACAATAAATAATACTTGCATTTACTAATCCCCAGCTGGTTGAGAAGATTGCTGCCAAATATCTCGATTAAAGGATGTTGTTTGTACATTGCTTAAAATCGTTTGAGAAGCACGAATTTGCATATGCTTCATAGGAGAGGAAACATTCCTTAAATGCTCCATCCACTCTCCATAATTTCGACGATCAACAAATTGAATTCCGTAAGGTGATCCTGGATAATCGAAATAGCCATTCTGTGTTAAAATAACCTTGCGAATCGGCATATTTATATTATCCTGCTTAAATAATTGAGTTAATACAGACTCCATACGATTCAAACTTATCATTGGATTCAGGACTTTCGAATCCTTCGTCCCTACTTTTTTTATCCAGAATCGCTCACTGCCCCCTACATAAACTGCTTGATTTTCCGCTTCTAGTACTGTTATACAAATACATTCTGTCGGTGACATTAGCACAACATCAAGCTCTATAGGTGCTTTTCTAATTTGTAAAATAGGATAATAAAAAAGCAAATAATTATCAGGTAATTTTTGCAACAAATTTCGCAACAAAGGATCGCGCATAAAACGAGGATCTACATACGACTTTTCACGTAGTGTTGAACTTGCCCATTTCATTTGGAAATGGAAAAATTGATCGATAAACATTCGTTTTAATTCATGAATAGATTGTGGTGCATAGACAATTTTTGGTTCAAATGTTAAAGTCGTTTCTTCGTCTGGTATGCTATCTTCATCACTCACTAATTCATTCGTTATCTCGATCTGTTCAATATCCTCATTTTCTTCCTTCTGACGACCGGCAAATATTTTTTTGAATAAAGAGAATCTTTCTTTTCCCTCAAAAGGATCATTTTCTGAATCGTCGTCGTTATGTTGCCACTCGCTAATTTCTTCTCCTAACTCCCACTGTCGCTTAACACGCTCCCATTGACTTTGCTTTAAACGTACAAATTGTGTTGGATATCTTGCTAAATCAATTTGATAGCGTGAAATATAATCTTGTAATTTCACCAATTGTGCCATGTGTTTTGGTCACTCCAATCTTACTCGCCCTATATCTAATTTGCTAATTTCTCCACTCTTGCTTAGTAGGCAAATCAATCGCAATATCAATTTCGCCTTGGCGTAATTGTTGCTGTCGCTAGCTAAATGAAGATAAATAGACAATTGCATACATTACATCGACATTTGCTCATTGAAATTAAATCCCGATAGCAATCATTCTACAACTGTAGTCATCGTTTTTTATTTTACATGACGTTACAGGAGAAAACATCCATAATTTGTTCTAATAAAAAAGAGAGCTACCCAAGTTTAGGGTAGCTCTCTTACAAGATTCATTTATTCCGCATTAATAGAAAGCGGTAATTTCGCCTCGAATGCTTGTTGTAATTTACGAGTCCATTCACCTGGAACTCCAGCACCAATTTTGTTACCATCAACATCGATAACAGGTGTTACTTCAGAAGATACAGATGACACAATGATCTCACTCATTGTTAATAAATCTGCCTTGGTCATTGGTTCTTCAATAACAGGTAAATTAATTTCCTCAGCACATTTTAAAATAACTTGGCGTGTAATACCGTTTAAAATGAAGTTATTTGCAGGGTGTGTATAAAGTTTACCATCTTTAATGCCGTAAACATTTGCTGATGAACATTCTGTTACGATGTCACCACGATGTAAAATAGCCTCATAGCAGCCTTTTTCAGATGCTTCCTGTTTTGCCATTATAGCACCTAATAAGTTTAAAGATTTAATATCACAACGTAACCAGCGAATATCCTCTACTAAGGTAGCCTTAACACCTTTTTCAAAGTTTTCATATGAACGCTCACCAGTTTTAACATTCCCTGTTAATACAGCTGGAACACTTGCATCTGGGAAAATATGATTACGAGAAGTTGTACCACGTGTAATTTGGAAGTAAACATGACCCGTTTCCAAATTATTTTTTTCGATAAGTTCATGTAATAATTTGTGTAATACGTCTTTAGTATAAGGAATGACAAGACGAATTTTTTCGGCACTCGCATAGAAACGATCAATGTGTTCTTGTGCCGTGAACATATTTCCGTTATAAACTTTAATTACTTCATAAATGCCGTCACCAAATTGGTAACCTCTGTCTTCTGGAGATACTGCAATTGATCCTTCTTCAACGATTTGATCATTCCATAATGAATATGCCATTTGTTACGTTCATCCTTTTCATCTTTAATTTATTTGTTTCCTGCAAGTTCAACAATTGCTTCAGCATAAATAGCTGTTGCTTTTATGAGATTTTCAATGACGACAAACTCATCCGCACGATGCGCTACGTCAGGTTCACCTGGGAACAGCATGCCAAATGCTACACCTTTTTTCATGACACGCGCATACGTACCACCACCAGTAGACAGTAGAGGTGTTTCATAGTCTCCTGTTTGACGTCTATAGATATCTGCTAAAGTCTGGATAAGTGCATCGTCCTCGCTTACATAATGTGGTTTAGAGTCATCTTGAATATCCAATGAAAATCCTTTTGCCACAGTTAAGCGTTGTGCTTCCGTGATTTTTTCATCAAACGGATATGAGACAGAATAGCGCATACTAATGACCATGCTGCCACCTTTAGCCACATCGTAGGTTACAATACCTGGATTTAATGTAGTTTTACCAGACATTTCATCCTCGAATTGTAAATCAAGCTTGTTGCCATAATGATCTTGATAAAAAACATCTGCGGTAAAGTCGACAAATTGTTTACTTGCCTCTGTCGTCAACTCTTGTTGTAAAAATGCTGCAAGATAAACAGCTGCATTGACACCTTTTTCCGGCTCCATTGCATGGGCTGCCTTACCTTTGATAGTTATTATATAGCGAGAACCCTCGATTAATAAAGACCCTTCTAGCTGATTTTTACTTAAAAATGCGTGAAAATTCTGTTCGAATTGTGAGGAAACGAACTGCACCGTTGCTTTTGCAAAATCCGGTACCATATTTGGTCGCTTTCCAGCATTAAATAGTAATAGCTGTTCTTTCGAAGCATCACCTGTTTTATTTTGAGAGAACACTAGCTCGGCAATGCCTTTTTCAGCATTGATGAGCGGGAAATCCGCATCTGGTGCAAATCCAATCGTCGGCATTTCCTCATGTTTAAAATAGTGGTCGACACAGCGGAAGCCAGTTTCTTCATCCGTACCGATTATCATACGGACTCTTTTATTAAGCTCAATGCCTGCATCTTTGACAAGTTTCATGGCCATCCATGCTGCAATTGTTGGGCCTTTATCATCTATCGCACCACGAGCAAATAGCTTTCCATCTGCTACAGTGCCACTAAAGGGTGGGTAAGTCCAATTTGTTTCATCACCAACTGGTACCACGTCAACATGACATAAAATACCTAATAAATCGTCACCTTCACCCATCTGTATGTGACCTGCATAATTATCAATATTTTTAGTTTGCAAACCTTCAGCTTGGCCCTTTGCTAATAACCATTCAAGAGCCTTTAATGGACCATCACCAAAAGGTACTTCAGTAGTGATCGTATTCTCATCAAGAACACTATTAATTTGCACAAGCTCCTGTAAATCTTGTATCAATTCATCTTGTCTTTCCTTTGCAGCTTGTAACCAATCCATATGATGGACCTCCTCTAAAGTAATAACATTATTCTACTCTTTACAACATAAATTACAATCATCTTTCTGACAACTTTTCAAAATCTTACTTCGAACACTACCACATATAGCACGTTTTTCACTTATTCCCACAAAATACAGTAAAAATTTTATGTCTTAATTGTAAATTCCTCTTGCATTCACTAGAAAACTGACTTGTTTTTCTATATAATGAACTTATCAGAATGATTTTTCTGAATATAAAATTAGAAAAGGGGATGTCTAAGGCAGCTACTTATTAGCCTAAGTGCACTCCGCACATATTGTCGTCCGCTAGTCTTTGCCAAGAGAATTAAGATGAAGGAGTGGTTCATTTATGAAACCAACTACTGATCGAATGCTTAATCGTATTAAAGATGTGTACATGTTTATTTTAGACAAAGGAACCGTGTCTACACAGGATTTAGTCGAAGAGTTTAGTATCACTCCTCGCACCGTTCAAAGAGATTTGAACGTGTTAGCCTTTAACGATTTGGTGATGAGTCCAAGTCGAGGCAAATGGACAACGACGAAGAAAAAAGTAAAATTGACGTCTTAGTTTTTACGTGTAACGCGTAAAGCATTTTGTATGGGAAAAGAATGACCTTTCGTCGTGGTCATTCTTTTTTTGTTTTCTACTATTTGTTAATGACCCCCATTAATCAATTATGCCTCGGAATAATTGCATCCGGAATCTGCTTTGTGCTTAGGCCTGCAAATGTTTTTTGCGCGAAAGCGTAGCGGCAGCGGCAGTTGTTTTTTGCGCGAAAGCGTAGCGGCAGCAACAACAGCACAATGTTGGTCACGAAGGCGTTATCATAGGATGTGATGGTTTTAGCCTTCGTTTCTCTATTGCTAATCCCAAAGGAGTCGCCCTCGTACCGAAGATCAACTTATGTACATCGCATACGTTATAACAAATGTCATCAAACAACTTTGGTGATACTCCTTAAATTTACAAATCAAACATTTCGCTCTTATGAAGTTTCCAGCTTACTTCTCCCCACTATTCATTAAGAATCACTTGCATTTTATACCATTTCGTGTTTAGTATTCCCCATATATTTTTCGACTATTTACAATTGCTTAACAATCCATTAAAATCGAAACATTCTACATTTTGAAAGGAGGATATTCTATGAAAATCACCAAACTATTTCATCCTCTAGTTTGGATCATTTTAGGTGGAACTATTTTCACACGCATAGCAAGTTTTATGGCAATGCCCTTTTTAGCCATCTACTTACATAATGAAATTGAAGCATCCCCATTACAAATAGGTTTGACGATTGGTATTGCACCGTTAATCTCCACTGTAGGAGGATTCTTTGGTGGTTATTTAACTGACCGATTTGGCAGGAAAAGCGTCATTTTACTTACTATTGTTGTTTGGAGCATTGTGTTCTTTGGCTTTGCAACAGCTCATACGGTTTGGTTTTTCGTAGCATTGAATGCCTTAAATGGCTTATGTCGCTCCTTCTTTGAACCCTCGACACAGGCATTAATGATTGATTTTACTCCTGTCGACAAACGAAAAAGATTGTTCTCGCTTCGTTATACAGCGATTAACATAGCGGCTGTCATCGGTCCTGTTATTGGTGTTTATATTTCTCAATTGTCTAGCCCAAGTATTCCATTTATGCTGACGGGAATTATGTATATTATTTATGCTGTATTTTTATTTTTCGTTTTAAATCGCTATGAAATGCAGCAACCAAAAGCTTCAACACCTACAAAAATATTGCAAACCTTCACGATACTCTTGACGAATCGTGTACTACTAAGCTTTATTTTCGGGGCAATTTTAATAAATATTGGTTACTCTCAATTTGATTCAACTCTGCCACAAATCATTGAACTTAAAATCGAAGAAGGTGCCAAGCTCTATTCTGTACTAATCTCACTAAATGCAGCGGTTGTATTATTACTACAATTACCGATTAGTATACTTTCAGAACGTTTTTCATCTTCGGCTACTCTATTAGTAGGAATTCTGTTCTTCGCGTTTGGTCTTTTATTATTCGGCTTCTCAAATAACTATCCACTATATATGATCGCTATGATTATATTCACGATTGGTGAAATTTTCGCCTTTCCGACTATGAGTATCATGATTGATGAAATTGCGCCTGATACACAAAAGGGAGTCTATTTAGGAGCAGCCCAATTTAAAAATTTAGGAGGCTTTATTGGACCCATTATTGGCGGGTGGCTGTTAACACATTACATGGATGCAATGTTTGCGGTTATTGCTGTTCTTGTTTTATGCAGTTGTTTATTTTATAAATCCAAGCTTAAGCCGCAACAGGAATAAAGTGGCTCATCACCATAACGTGTGGTTGATTTCCGTTCCGACTGGGCGCTTTGTTGCTGACGCTTCGCTTTCGCACAGATAAAACATTTGTTGCTGTCGCTTCGCTTTTGCACAGATAAACATTTGTTGCTGTCGCTTCGCTTTCGCACAGATAAACATTTGTTGCTGTCGCTTCGCTTTCGCACAGATAAACATTTGTTGCTGTCGCTTCGCTTTCGCACAGATAAACATTTGTTGCTG
>NZ_JBHZDH010000068.1:15538-16704 GCF_042755925.1 Lysinibacillus sp. NPDC059133
CGCTTCGCTTTCGCACAGATAAACATTTGTTGCTGTCGCTTCGCTTTCGCACAGATAAACATTTGTTGCTGTCGCTTCGCTTTCGCACAGATAAAACATTTGTTGCTGACGCTTCGCTTTCGCACAGATAAACATTTATTGCTGACGCTTCGCTTTCGCACAGAGCAAAGCTTCCTGTGGGCGTCCGATGATCCCCAAGGAGTCGCCCAGCCTCCACTCCAATCAACTAATATACATGGCATATGTTTTAACAAATGTCATCCATAACTTTGGTAATGAGCCAATAAAATGTAATAGGGCTTTTACTGGCGTTAACTTCAGACAAAAAAATCGCTCCAGTCCTATAACCGAATCCTAAGCATTCGAAATATTTGCTTGGACTCACTGTAATAGTAATGGAGCGAATGATTATAAAATTATTTTAAGTGGCTTTGGCTTCCTTCATCGGCAGCAGCTTCTTTATAACTTGTGTATTGGTCTTTACCAGCATTTTTCGATCGATATAATGCCTTATCTGCACGCTCAAATAAGCTTCTTTCTGACTCATCTGGATGACTGCAAATGGCACCGCCCATACTGACTGAAAGTACAGACCATTTATCAACAGAGATTTTATCCGCATACTTCAAGTGATGAATTTTCTCCAAAATAGAATGCGCTAATCTTTCCATATATTCATCTTTCGTATCATACAAAACAATGGCGAATTCATCTCCACCAAATCTAACAACAAAGCCATTTTTCCCTACTTCTTGTTTTAAAGTTCTGGCTGTTTCAATCAGGATCTTGTCACCTTCAACATGTCCAAATCGATCATTTACTTGTTTAAAATTATCTAAATCTAACAGCAATAAACCGGGTTGATTCGTCTTCCTTTTTCTTAATAAATTGCCCATTTTTCTAATATAGGTAGCACGATTATAAACATTCGTTAATGGATCATATGTTGCGAGATGAATCGTTTTGGAAAGGAGCTTGTTGATGACTAATAGCATGATGAAAGAAGTTACTAAGGCAATGCACAGTAACATTCGAAACTGCTTTGTATTTTTAGTTAGCGCTCTAATTTCTGTGAAATTACCGTATTTTACATATACAACTCTTTTAGAGGATTCCCCCCGAACCGCTTCTGCTTTATATGGTAAAAAACGATACCTTTCAATATA
>NZ_JBHZDH010000068.1:16804-22749 GCF_042755925.1 Lysinibacillus sp. NPDC059133
CCATTTTTAAACGCCTTTTGATATTCCGTTGGCTCCATCGTATTTTTTGCTAGCTCAAAATGCTCTTGAAATATTTTCGATTGATCATTTACAGTTTTACGAGATTTAGAATCACCAAAGAAAACCCCTCCCGCAGTTATCGTTTGTACTTCTAACAAATCAGCATATTTATCAATTAGATAGTCAGCAGTCTTTCCGAAGTTAAAAGTTTGGAATACAGGATCTTCAAGTAAGTCTATCCCTACCTCGAACAAATATTTCTTGTCAGGTGTTGCTAGATAACCAAATTTTCGATATCCCCCAGTAGTTGTTGAAATATCAATACCATCACCATAGTATTTCCCGCTTACTCGACGTTCGTCTAGTAAAGTAGAAAAACGTGTGCAGCATTGAGAAAAATTTAAACCTTTATCTTTTTCAAAAGTTGTATAAATTACGGTATTTGATTGATCGAGTATGTACACATCCATTCCATGCTCGTTTTTTATTTTCTGCAAATCCCACTTTGCTATATGTGGGTTTTCTTCATAATATGTAATTAGTTTTCGTAGTAGTTCTTCCATTTTCTCAGAGAGATTTTTATCAAAATAATAATGTGCATTATCTACCGTTTGCATATCTGTCAGAATATGATTTTCAATTAATGTTCTATTCATGACTTCTTGTTTTTCGATATCCGCCGTTAGTATTTGCCTATTGAAATAAAAAATTACAGTAACAAGGATTAATGCAAAGGCAATTAAAGATATTAATAATTTAATTCTTAAGTTTTTCATTAACGTGTCCTCTACTTATTTTCACCATCATTTTTTCGAAACATTTAGTGATTTTTTAGTACCATAGACTAAATAGCTTTTCACCAAAGGTTACATCAATTATACAATTGCTGGTATAAGTATGTATATAAAAAATACCCCGATACTAATCGTCGTTAGCATCGAGGAATTCTTTAATCCCTATTTTGTAAGCAGGCTAGCTCTTCAGCCGTTAATTCTCGATATTCACCTAAATCTAGACTGTCATCTAACTTTAGGTTGCCCATTGATAGGCGTTTTAAATAGGTTACACGTTTTCCAACAGCCTCAAACATACGCTTCACCTGATGAAACTTTCCTTCTTGGATCGTTAACTCAATTTCTGATTGTTGAGCTGATATTAATATGATAAGCTCTCCCGGTTTGGTTACATAACCATCATCTAGCTCAACACCTTGAGCAAATTTCTCACAATCTTCCTCAGTCACAGTTCCTTCTATTTGTGCATAATAAACCTTTGGCACATGTTTTTTAGGAGACAATAAATTATGTGCTAACGCACCATCATTCGTTATTAGCAATAATCCCTCTGTATCTTTATCTAGGCGACCAACAGGGAAAGGCTCGAAATGCTGATGTAAAGGATCTAACAATTCGATGACAGTCTCATCTCGCAAATCTTCCGTAGCAGAAATAACGCCAGGAGGCTTATTCATCATAAAGTATACAAATTCTGTATAGTTCACACGTTCACCAAATACAGAGACATCCTGCTTGTCAGGATCAACATGTAATGCTGCATCCTTCGCATATGCGCCATCTACTGTCACTGCTTTTTGCTTTAGAAGCTGCTTAACTTCCTTGCGTGACCCGTAACCCATATTCGATAGTAATTTATCTAAACGCATTAGTACCTCCTATTTAAACCCCAGTTTGTTTGTAATTCTTGTCAATCGTTCACCGAGAAGCTTTTGTGCTAAGCCTAGGCGTAAAGACAAATAGCCATATACTGCTACACCTACTCCAGCACAAATAACAGAATAAACTAATGCAGAGAATTTACCACTTACTGGTCCCATTATTAACACTAAAAGTTTATGAACGATTAGTACACTTACCGCCATTGCCGCTGTCAAAAGTGAAATGAGCATGACACGACGAATAACCATTTCTGATTTGTAGTTCAGTGTTTTTCGTAGCACAAGCATATTAATGATAATTGAAACACTATAGCCAATAGCTGTAGCAAGAAGTGCGCCATCTGCCTCCATCAAACGAATTAAAGGAATATTAATCGATAGCTTGACTAAAATCCCAGATAATAAGCTGAGGACAATCCACTTTTGGAAATCAATGCCCTGTAAAAGAGCTGCCGTCACTTGGAATAATGCAAATAAAATAGCAACAGGTGCGTAATGGGCTAAAATCATAGCCCCCATCTCACTTTCAGTATAGAGCATAAAGTAAATTTCATTCGATAACAATGAAATCCCAACTACCGCAGGCAATGTAATAAAAATTAATATTTGATATGTTTTATCCATTGCATGTCGTAGCGATAAATATTCGCCTTGCGTAAAGTATTTTGTAATCGTCGGTACTAGTGCTGACGAAAAACCTGTAGCTAACATTACTGGGATAATGACAACCTTTTGTGTTGTAAAGTTAATCATTGATAAATACTTATCCGTTACTTCCGCTAAGCCTATAGATATCATAGCTCCATTAAACGTTAGCATATCCACTAATTGGAACAACGGATTGGCTACGCCTACAAATACCATAGGAATTGAATACGTAATTACTTCTTTATATATGTTGGACATTGGTAGCTGTGTAGACGTCACACTTTGACTTCGCAGTAAATCAAATTCAGGCTGATATTTCTTCCAATAATAATAAAGTACTAGCAACCCACCAATTGCCCCAATAAATGCAGCAAATACTGCAAAGGAAACAGCTGTTTCTGGTTTCCCTTTGAAAACTACCACAACTAAGAACGAACCACCCAATAACACAACAATACGAACAATTTGCTCTACTAACTGAGAAACTGCGGTAGGTTCCATTTTGTCATAGCCTTGGAAAAATCCACGCCAGAGACTCATAAATGGCACAACAATTAACGCAAAACTAACCCAGCGAATAACTGAAGCAATTTGCTCTACCGTAAATGCCTGTTCATCACTTTTAATAACAAGCCCCGCTATTGGCGTAGCTAATATAAAGAGAACAATAAACGCAGCTAATCCAGTACACATCATAATAAGTATGCCAGATTTCATAAGCTTGCGGCCTGATTGGTAATCACCCAATGCATTGTATTTAGAAACAAACTTGGATACGGCAATTGGCGCACCTGAGATGGCTATTGCTAGCATTATCGAATAGGGAATATATGCATATTGATAGAGAGCAACATTTTCCTCACCTACAATCGCATAAAAAGGAAAAATATAAATTAATCCGAGCACCTTCGATAAAAACATTCCCATTGTTAATATCGCAGTACCTTTCATTAAATTGGACATCGTACCCATCCATTCATCGTAAAATCAATATTTTCAATATCGTAACACTTATAAAATATTTGCTGTTAAAGGTGCTTGTTTCAGTACAAGCAGAGCAGTCGTTTTTCAAAGTATTCGACGTTTAACCTGCTTCTTAAGCAGTTCTTTCTGTTTCTTGAGTACTTTTACTGAGTACTTGAGCGGTTTCTTCCGCTACCCGAGCACTTTTACAGGATTGTTTTAAACGCTGTCATATCAATTATGCCTCGGCAAAATTGCGTCCGGAATCGGCTTTGTGCTTAGCAAAATTCAGCAAAACAACAAGAAAGCACATCATCGCAAAATATTAAATAAGTAAACCAATTGTAATTTTAACATATTTATAGGTATACAGACGCAGAAATACATTAAAAAGTTCTAGAAGCTCCATAAAAAATAGAGACTGGTCCTCCCTACTAAAAGTAGAAGGCTCAAAATAATCGGTGGAGATTACGAAAACCCCCACCGATTAAAGCTACTTCTCTATTACATATCTACGAAAAATTGTTTATACCATACTAAGAACACATAGGCTGTCCAAATATAACGTCCACGATTTGCTTTTCCTTCATAGTGCTCATCTAGATAGCCTACTAATTGTTTTGTATCAAAGAATTCATTAGCAAAGTCAGTTGTAAACATTTCTTTTACCAACTTGTAATACTTTTCTTCACGCAGCCAGTGGCGAATTGGCACTGGGAAGCCAAGCTTTGGACGTTTTGCCCATTCTTCAGGTAATTCCTGATGTGCAGCTTGACGAAGAACATATTTCGTATCAATGTCATTTACGCGATATTTTGATGGAATGTTTTTCGCTAATTCCATCACTTCTTTATCTAAAAATGGTACACGTAATTCAATAGAATGAGCCATACTCATTTTATCTGCTTTTAATAAAATATCACCTGGCATCCAAAGATTTAAATCAAGATACTGCATTTTAGTAACATCATCATCACCTGGAACTTCATCGTAAATACGTTTTGTAATCGATTTAACAGATGGACCATTTTTATAGTCTGATTTCAAGACATTTAATGCATCTTCTTCGTCCCATACAACCGCTTCCCCAATGAAGCGTTCTTCTACTGTTTGACCACCTTTAACGAGGAAGTTCGAATATTGATTTTTAGGTAACGCCTCTGCTATACCACGTAACGCTTTACGAATACCAAATGGGATTTTCTCATATTTTTGCATTTTACCAGAGTTTTGGTACCATGAGTAGCCACCAAAAATTTCATCCGCACCTTCACCTGAAAGTACTACTGTTACATCCTTCGATGCTAACTCAGAAAGGAAGTAAAGCGGTACAGAAGATGGGTTTGATTGTGGCTCGTCCATATGCCACTGAATTTTTGGTAATGCTTCAAAACACTCATCTGCCGAAATATATTTACGTTCATTTTGAATATTTAATGTATCCGATAAATCTTTTGCTAAATTTGTTTCATTAAACATATCCTCGTAGTCAGAGAAACCAACAGAGAAGGATTTATCAGGGCGTAATAATGAAGTAATATAACTTGAATCAATACCACCTGATAAGAAAGAACCAACCTTTACATCACTTATTTGATGCGCGTCTACTGATTCACTTACAGTCGTACGAATGTCTTCTACATATTTTTCAATTGGAGCTTCTTTGGCATGGAATTTTTTATCCCAATACTGCACAATTTGCTTTTGTCCATTTTGAATAAGCATATAGTGTGCTGGTTGTAATTTGTACACACCTTTAAAGAACGTTTCGTCCATTGAAGAATATTGGAACGTCAAATAAGGACGTAGCGCATTTTTATTTAATTCTTTAATAAATGATGGGTGTGGTAAAAATGATTTAATTTCTGAACCGAAAATAAAAGTACCATCTGTTGTGTTTTCTGTGTAATACAGTGGCTTAATACCAAAGCCATCACGAGCGATGAATTGTAAATCATTCTTTTTATCCCAAATACAGAATGCGAACATTCCGCGAAGCTTTTTGACAAAGTCTACTCCGTATTCAACATAACCATAAATAATAACTTCACTATCAGAGTGTGTTTTAAAGTTGTGACCTTTTTCAATCAAATCAGCACGTAGCTCTTGGAAGTTAAAGATCTCCCCATTAAATACGAGAACGATGTTACCATCTGCACTGTACAACGGCTGATTTGCCACGTCTGATAAGTCGATAATACTTAATCGACGGAATCCTAACGTTACTTTATCATCACTGTGAATCCCGCCGCTGTCTGGTCCACGGTGAATAATTGTATTCATCATATTTTCGATCGTTTGATGATGATCGATCACATTTGTTCCATTAATATAGCCTATAAATCCGCACATTCTATTTTTCACCTCATAATTTAGTGCATAACCTTTACCATAATAGCATGAAAAGACATTCATTTCATACCGACAATACATATAAAGTAAAACTTTCATCAGTGAATTTATTCTACACCGATTATTCGATCAACCAACGAGCTCTTTATCTCTCAATTATACTTGAATTTTCCATCTAAACTTTACACATGTAAGCTCTTCACCATAATGTAGGGTTGATTTCCGTTCCGACTGGGCGCTTTGCCGCTGACGCTTCGCTTTCGCGCAGAGCAGAGCTTCCTGGGGGCGTCCGATGAGCCGCTTCACT
>NZ_JBHZDH010000069.1:0-22679 GCF_042755925.1 Lysinibacillus sp. NPDC059133
GGGTTGATTTCCGTTCCGACTGGGCGCTTTGCCGCTGACGCTTCGCTTTCGCGCAGAGCAGAGCTTCCTGGGGGCGTCCGATGAGCCGCTTCACTGCGCTCCAGGGTCTCGGGCCAACAGGATGTTGGTCACGAAGGCGTTATCACAGGATGTGATGGTTTTAGCCTTCGTTCCTGTGACGCTGATCCCCGAGGAGTCGCCCAGTCTCCACTCCAATCAACTGATTCACACAGCACGTATTCTCTTAATTTAAATGAAAACGTATCTTTAGCAAAAGGGTTTGTCTGTGTAAAACCAACAGCAATGTACAATTACGTCACTGTTACAAGTCTATTCTGTTCATTATGGTGTGTTATCCATAGCGTCCACTATTGAAATGAATAAAATTTATAAAAATTATGCTATCGCTGATTGGAGTGGAAGGCTACTCGACTCCCGTGGGAAAGCGAGACAGGCGAGACCCTGCACGGAGCGGATGTTTTCTGTGCGAAAGCGTAGTGCTAACGTAGCGGCAGCAAATGTTTTATCTGTGCGAAAGCGTAGCGACAGCAACAACAACAGCGAAGGAAGCGGCTCGACGCTCGCCCACAGGAACGCGAGTAGCCTGGAACGGAAATCATTCTCACATGAATTATATTAATTCTTACCGGCTCATTCACTTAAACGGGAATAGAACCCAAAAAGAAAAGCACGTTCCTACTGAAAGTAGAGAACGTGCTTTTTTGGTGATTACCACCAAATAATTGTTAAAAATGCTAAGAAGAATGTAAATGCGATTAAAATACCCATCCACATGAAGAAGCCAATTACACCACCGAAGTGTGTTTTTTTGTCTTCTAAGTGCATGAAAGCGTAAAGTTGAAGAACAACTTGAACACCAGCAAGCAATAAAATAAGCGGTAATATTAAGTATTTAGAAAAATCAGCTGCAACTACTGCGAATGCGATAAACGTGAAGAAAATCATAATCGCAAAGTTGATAACTTGTTTACGCATATGAACGGCATTATGATGACGATCATACTCGTATTGTGCCTGAGACTTAGCAACCATAGGTGTATCGTGTGAAGACATATTATCCGATCACTCCCATCAAGTATACTACCGTAAAGATGAATACCCAAACTACGTCGATAAAGTGCCAGTATAAAGCAGCCACGAAGAATTTAGGTGCATTGTATAAGTTAAGACCACGCTTAGCATTACGAAGCATTAACGTAGCAAACCACACAAGACCTAATGTTACGTGGAAACCATGTGTACCAACTAATGAATAAAACGCAGTTGAGAATGCAGATTGGTCAAATGTAAAACCAAGACCTACATAATGATTGAATTCATAGATTTCAAGACCTAAGAATCCAAGACCTAAAAGTAATGTTATACCAAACCAAGTTTGCATAGCTTTAAAGTTAAAGTTACGCATATGGTAAATGGCATAAACAGATGTTAGTGAAGATGTTAATAATAACATCGTCATAGCGAAAGCTAAAGGTAATTCAAATAAATCTTGTGTTGTGAACTCCATGCCAGCAGGCCCTTTGTTCTTAAGTGCTAGGTAAGTAGCGAATAAACTTGCGAAAAGTACAACTTCACAGGCAAGGAAAATCCAGAAACCAACAACTTTATTTTTCCCTTCCATCGTCGCTTGTTCAGGATGATCTGGCCAAGTATGAGGAGTAAATTTTGTATTGAAATCCATTATTTATTTCCTCCTTTGCCGTAAAGTTGTTCTTCAATTTCAAGAATTTCTTCTTTGTGTAAGTGGAAACCGTGATCGTCCTTAACAGAACGGAAAATCATAGCACCAAATGTAATTGCAAGACCACCAATTAAAATATAAATTGACCATGGTTTATCTGCATCTTGATTATAAAGAGCACCGAATGCTGCGATAAACAAGCCCATAGAAATAACAAATGGGATAGCTGAGTTGTTTGGCATATGAATATCACCGATTGGCTCAGCAAATGTAACTTCTTTATTACCTTCTTGCTTTTCGATCCACCATGGATCTAAACCACGAACAAGTGGTGTTTGACGGAAGTTATAGAATGGGATTGGTTGTGGAATTGACCATTCTAATGTACGTCCATCGCCCCATGGATCGCGACCTGCTGGTTTGCCTTTGATAGACATTAAGCAGTTGATTACCATTAAGATAACCCCTACACCCATCATTAATGCACCGATTGTAGAGATATAGTTGAACTGATCCCAACCTTGACCTTCCATGTAAGTGAATACGCGACGTGGCATACCCATTAAACCTAAGAAGTGTTGAACGAAGAACGTTAAATGGAATCCAATAAAGAATACCCAGAAAGTAATTTTACCAAGCGTTTCGTTTAACATACGGTTGAAGAAAATTGGCCAGTAGAAGTGCGCTGAACCAAATAATGCTGTTACGATACCACCAACGATTACGTAGTGGAAGTGAGCAACGATAAAGTAAGAATCGTGTAATTGGTAGTCAAGAGGTGCAGATGCTTGCATTACCCCTGTAACACCACCCGCAACGAATGACGGGATGAAACCAAGTGCATAAAGCATTGGTGTTGTAACTTTAATAGATCCGCCCCAAATAGTTAAGATCCAGTTGAATACTTTCATACCTGTTGGAACGGCAATTGCCATTGTTGCAACAGCAAAGATTGCGTTTGCTGTTGGCCCAAGACCAACTGTAAACATGTGGTGAGCCCAAACCATGAACCCTAAGAAACCGATTAAAATTGTAGCGAATACCATTGAAGAGTATCCGAATAAACGTTTACGAGAGAACGCTGGAATAATCTCAGAGAATAAACCGAACGCCGGTAATACTAAGATATAAACCTCTGGATGTCCGAAGATCCAGAATAAGTGTTCCCAAATAATTGTATTACCACCCATTAAATGGTCAAAGAAGTTACCACCGAACATACGGTCAAATAACATCATTAATAAACCAATTGTTAGTGGAGGGAATGCGAATAGGATTAATGCACTTGATACAAGCGCAGTCCAAGTGAATAATGGCATACGCATGAATGTCATACCTGGAGCACGCATAGTAATAATCGTAACGATAAAGTTAAGACCTGAAATTAACGTACCTGCCCCTGATATTTGTAAACCGAGAACATAGAAGTCAATACCATGTCCAGGAGAATATAAAGATAATGATGCATAAGAAGTCCAGCCCGCATCAGGAGCGCCACCCATAAAGAATGACAGGTGAAGGAATACTGCACCTAGGAAGAATAACCAGAACCCTAAAGAGTTAAGGAACGGGAATGCTACGTCACGCGCACCAATTTGTAATGGTACAAGCATGTTCATAAATGCGAATAGTAATGGAGTCGCAGCTAAGAATAACATTGTTGTTCCGTGCATTGTTAATAGTTGATTGAAAAAACCAGCTGAGACGAAATCGTTATTTGGTTTCATTAATTGAATACGCATTAATACCGCTTCAAAACCAGCGATAGCGAAGAACAATGTACCGGCTAATAAATACAATATTGCTAACTTTTTATGGTCAACAGTTGTAATGTATTCCCAGACAGTTGCTCCTAAGCCCTTTTTCTGTGTGTATGAGCTCACAACTTTTACCTCCCTCAAAGTTTGTTACATAAAACTTAAAATTATTTCTCAACAGATAAGCCCATGATATACGTTGCAAGAGCTTGAATTTCTTCGTCAGTTAAGTCGCCATAAATTGGCGCAGTACCCTCTGCATTCATCATTAAGTTACCTGGTTTAAATTTGCCAGGATCCTGAATCCAAGCTTTTAAGTTTTCTTCATTATGTTCTAAGAAACCAGCAACACGGTTACGGTCACCAAAAGCAGTTAAGTTAGGACCTGGTGTACCTGCACCACTTGTACCAGATACAGCATGACAACCCATACAGCTTTGAGCAAATGTTGCTTCCCCAAGATCTGTTGAAGCTTTGTCAGCTTTTTTCCCATCTGTTGCTTTCATTGAAGCTACCCATGTATCGAATGCATCTGGGCTTAATGCTTTAACTTTGAAGTCCATTAATGCATGTGAAGGACCACATAACTCAGCACATTTACCATAGAATACACCATCTTTAAGGTCTTTTGATTCTTTATCGAATTCTAGATAGAACTTGTTTAAGTTATCTACGTTCGTATCCATTTTACCGCCTATAGCAGGAATCCAGAATGAGTGCTTAACATCGGCAGCTTTTAAGTTAAAGTAAACTTTTTGACCTGTTGGTACAACTAATTCTTGTGCAGTTACAATACCTTGGTTAGGGTATTCAAACTCCCACCAGTATAATTTCGCAGTTACATTTACTGTAAGTGCTGTTTTGTCACCGTTTTCATCTACTTCGTCCATCGCAGCAACATCTGCAAATTTGTAAGTAGCCGTAACAACTGGTACAGCTAAGATTAATAATAAAATAATTGGGATAACTGTCCAAATTATTTCAAGAGTGTGACTTCCTTCTACTTGCTTAGGAATAACGTTTTCGCCAACTTTTGAACGGCGGAATTTTAAGAATGCAAGTAAATAGACAACGGATACTACTACTACAACCAACGTCATAATTCCAGTAGCTAACATTAATAGGTTGAATTGTTCTTTACCTACTTGACCAGATGGTTTCAGTGCAGAAATATAATCTTCACCACAACCTGAAAGGAAAACCATCATCACTGCTAGTAGTGAAAAAAGACGCCACTTTTTAAGCCCTTTCATCATAGCTTAATTAAACCCCTCTTTCTTTGTTGTATTTTCATGTGTACCTAGGACATTAGTTCTGTCTATATGAATTCTTTAAGAAAAGAAAGAATTCCTAAATTTAGCTAAACAACGCAAAAATTATGATGGATACAAATAGTATGGTCATATGATTCAAAGAATAGATAAACATTTTATTCGCCCATTTCATATCATCTTTTGTAGTAAAGCCTTTAAAAGCTAGAATCAACCAGCCCAAGTTCAATGCAGTCGCAAGAATTAAGAAGCCAATCCCAAGCTCTGGTAAAAGGAAAGGTAACGGTAATAATAAAAGAATCCAGAATATCATCGAGTACTTCGTTCGTTTAAACCCTTTTACTACAGGTAGCATTGGTATATTAGCTGCACGATATTCCTCAGTACGTTTCATAGCAAGCGCATAAAAATGCGGTGGTTGCCATGCAAACATGATTAGAAATAAGGCAAGTGCTCCAGGACCTAATGCAGGTTCAACAGCTGCAAACCCAATAACTGGTGGGATCGCCCCTGAAATACTTCCTACAACCGTGTTACTAACATGCTTCCTCTTTGACCACATTGAGTACAGAACAACATAAGCAAATATTCCTACAAGTCCCCACATGCCGGCCGCAAACGATGCCGCAAATAACAAAATTTCACCTACAATTAAAAATGAGAGGGCAATGGTCAATACAAAATTCGGCTTAAATCTACCCGTTACTGTTGGTCTACTCTTCGTTCTTTTCATGATTGGATCAATATCTTGATCAATAAAGTTATTCATTGCGCCTGAGCCACCTATAATCAATGCTGCACCCAGCATGGTGAACAATATGACATCAAGCTCTTGCAAGAAGTGTCTACTAGTAAATTGAAATGCCAGCCACATCCCTGTAAACGTTGTGACAAGATTCGAGTTTACGATGCCAATTTTTATTAGTGCTAAGAAATCTTTTACAACAGATGTTGATTCTGGTCCACCATTTCTAGTAGCCGTCAGTGCACGACCGTTTGACATGATACCTCTCCTTTCATTTTTGTAAGCATATTCCGCTACCAATTACTATAGCGAAATTTGCGATTGATTTCTAGACATTAAGTGAAATTTAGATGAAGTTGTAAAAATTAGCTTTGTCTAGAAAAATAATTAAAAACAACATATCTATAGTAAAACATTTTCTAAAATGAATTGTGAAGGTTAGAGTACGAAATTATGAACAATTTGTGAAATGGAATCGACATCTAATACTCCCTACTCTTTACAAGTTGTTTTTTACCTGTATTTTCGATATCATCTAGTAGCAGAAACATTACTTTCATGTAATGTTCATAGACAAAGTAGGTGACTCATTTTATGCAACACAACAGGTATATGAAATGGTTTGCTGTTGCCGCTACAGTTGGAATGCTCCTTATTTTACTAGGTGGAGCACTTGTTACCAAAACAGATAGTGGCTTAGGCTGTGGTCGAAACTGGCCTGATTGCAATGGTTCTCTTATTCCAAAAGAAATTACACCAGCAGTCTTAATTGAATTTTCACATCGTCTTGTAACTGGGGTCGTATCTCTTTCAATTCTTGCGTTAACAGTTTGGACATGGCGTAAACTCGGTCATATTCGCGAAGTAAAATTATTAGGTTTCTTAGCGATGTTTTTCTTAATCGCACAAGCTCTTATCGGAGCAGCTCAAGTGTTGTGGGGACAAGGTGATTTCATATTAGCGCTCCACTTTGGGATTTCTCTTATTTCCTTTGCTGCTGTTCTCCTTCTTTCTATGATTGTATTTGAAGTCGATCGGAAATTTGATGCTGATAACGTTTTTATTGGAAAAAAATTACGTTGGCATACGATTGCTGTCACAATTTATTCTTATTTAGTCGTTTATACAGGGGCGCTTGTTCGCCATACAGACTCTAGCTTAATATGTCCTGACTGGCCATTTTGCTATAACGATACACCATTCGCAGCTTTTAATAATATGTATGAATGGGTGCAAATGGGACATCGCCTAGCTGTTCTTATCTTTTTCATTTGGATTGCATACATAACTTGGCACGCTGTAAAAGAATATAAACATCAACGTGTTATTTACTATGGCTGGATTATTGCCTTTACTATAGTAATTTTACAAGTGATTGCTGGTATGCTAGTAGTCCTAACTAAATTGAATTTAACAGTCGCATTACTTCATTCATTATTTATTTCAATTCTATTTGGTCTACTTTGCTATATGGTAATGCTAGTTGCACGTAGCAATTATAATGAAAAAAACAAATAATAGTAGAAAAAGATTCGCTACATTTTTCAATGGCGAATCTTTTTTATTTTGTCAAACGTTTCTACCATTTATGTGTAAAAAAATCAACAAGTTTATTATTACAATATAGCAAATTTTGGCGCATTGTCACTACAGAAAACATCTATAGCTGACGCTTCGCTTTCGCTACAGAAAATATTTGCTGAATGAAGATAAAAAAGGTTATTAGTATGCTTTCAAAGCATCTAATAACCTTCTTTATTATCAATTATTCAATTTCAATTAACAAATCACCTGTTGAAATAGCATCGCCCGCATTAGCGTATACTTCTTTCACGATACCGTCTTTCGGTGCTTGGACGGTTGTTTCCATTTTCATCGCTTCGGTAATTAATAAGTGATCCCCACGTTTTACATGACTTCCTTTTGATATGACTACCTTTAAGACCGTACCTGGCATCGTTGCGCCAATTTGATTTGGATTGCTTGGATCTGCTTTTAATGCCAGACTGCCATCTACTTCGACAGTCATATCTTGAATCACTAGTTCACGAGATTGACCGTTTAGCTCAAAGTAAATAACTCGTGTACCATCATGCTGTGGTTCGCCAATGGAAACAAGTTTAATGATTAGTGTTTTACCTTTTTCGATCTCGACTTCGATTTCTTCGCCTAGTTTTAACCCGTAAAGGAATGTTGGCGTATCTAATACCGAAATATTGCCGAAGGAGTTCACTGTTTTTGCATACTCTTCAAACACTTTCGGATACAAAGCAAACGCTAACACATCCTGCTTTGTCACGGGACGATTTAATTTTTCCTCTAGTATCGCCTCTAGTTGCTCAAAATTCACAGGCTCTAGTAGCTCGCCAGGACGTACCGTAATTGCTTCACGATCCTTTAACACAACCTTTTGAAGTGCTTCTGGGAAGCCCCCATGCGGTTGTCCTAAATAACCTTGAAAGAATTCAATCACAGAATCTGGGAAGTCGATTGTTCGCCCTCTTGTCAGTACAGAGTTTTCATCTAAATCATTTTGCACCATAAATAACGCCATATCACCGACTACTTTCGAAGATGGGGTTACTTTGACAATATCGCCAAATAGAAGGTTTACACGGGAATACATATGCTTCACTTCTTCCCATCTGTCCCCAAGGCCCACTGCTTTGGCTTGCTGTTGCAAGTTACTGTACTGACCACCCGGCATTTCGTGGACATAAATTTCAGAATGCGGGCTAATCATGCCGCTTTCAAAATCCTTATAATATTTACGAACATCTTCCCAGTAGTACGATAACTTTTCAAGCGCATCGATATCGGCACGAACCTCACGCTTACTGCCCTTCATTGCATAAGACAAGGAATTTGCACTTGGCTGTGATGTTAAACCTGCCATTGAACCGAGCGCCGTATCAATGATATCCACCCCTGCCTCGATCGCCTTGGCATATAAATAAATACCATTGCCACTTGTATCATGCGTATGCAGATGGATTGGCAGACTTGTCGTTTCTTTTAACTCTGAAATTAAACGGTAGGCTGCTTCTGGCTTCAATAATCCAGCCATATCTTTTATCGCTAAAATATGGGCACCTGCTGCCTCTAGCTCTTTTGCCATTTCCTTGTAGTATTGAACTGAATATTTCGCCCTTGATTCATCAAAAATATCTCCTGTATAACAAATCGCAGCTTCAGCAATTTTACCTGATTGACGTGTTGCATCAATGGCTACTTCCATTCCTTTAATCCAGTTCAAGCTATCGAAAATACGGAATACGTCAATGCCTGATGCCGCTGATTCAGCGATAAACTCACGAATTAAATTGTCTGGGTAATTTGTGTAGCCAACTGCATTCGCACCGCGTAATAACATTTGGAATAGCACATTCGGTACTTGTTCACGTAACTTGGCAAGGCGCTCCCATGGGTCTTCTTTTAAGAAACGGTACGCCACATCAAACGTCGCGCCTCCCCACATTTCGAGTGAGAAGAAATCATGCATCATGCGCGCAGTGGCATCTGCAATTTCGAACATATCCTGTGAACGTACACGTGTCGCAAGAAGTGATTGGTGTGCATCTCTGAAAGTTGTATCCGTTAATAGCACATCCTCTTGCTCCAGAATCCACTTCACAAGCCCGTCTGCTCCTTGGGCATCTAAAATTTGCTTTGTACCTGCCGGAGGAACGATTAATTTATCGACTTTTGGAATGCTTGGCTGTACAAAAATTGGTTTCGACTTCTTCTCTACACCAGGGAAGCCATTTAGCGTCACATTGCCAATATAGCTTAAGAGCTTTGTCCCACGGTCCTTGCGTTCAGGGAAATTAAATAGTTCAGGTGTTGTATCGATAAAGCTTGTATCAAATGCACCTGTTAAAAATTTCTCGTGCGTTACGACATTATTTAAGAATGGAATATTCGTTTTCACCCCACGAATACGGAACTCTTTTAAATTTCGATCCATTTTTGCTGCTGCTTCTTTAAACGTCATCCCTGTCGTTGAAATTTTAACCAGAAGCGAATCATAGAACGGTGTTACCACTGCTCCTTGGAAGCCATTTCCGGCATCTAATCGAACGCCAAAACCACCGCTTGAACGGTACACCATGAGTTTCCCTGTATCTGGCATAAAATCATTAGCAGGGTCTTCCGTTGTGACACGCGCTTGAATCGCATAGCCAATCATTGGAATATCCGCTTGTTGTGGAATATGGATTTCCTCACTATGCAGACCGTAGCCTGCTGCTACTTTAATTTGGGCGTGCACAATATCAACACCCGTAATCATCTCAGTAATCGTATGTTCTACTTGAATACGAGGGTTGACCTCGATGAAATAAAAATCCTCACCTGCAACTAAAAATTCTACTGTCCCTGCATTTATGTATGAGACATTTTTCATTAATTGAATTGCAGCATCGCAAATTCGGTTTCTTAAATCATCCGAAATTGAATTAGATGGAGCGATTTCAACAACCTTTTGATGACGACGTTGAATTGAGCAATCACGTTCATATAAATGAATAATATTACCCTCTTGATCGCCAATAATTTGAACTTCAATATGCTTTGGCTTAATAATAGCCTTTTCTACATACACCTCATCAGAACCAAACGCTGCCTTCGCCTCTGATTTTGCACGTTCATAGGAGGAAGCTAGTTCCTCTTCTGTATGAACAAGACGCATTCCACGACCACCGCCGCCTAGTGCTGCCTTAATCATAATTGGATAGTCATATGCGCTAGCAAAAGCCTCTACCTCTGCTAAATTAGCTACTGGACCATCTGTACCAGGAATAACAGGAATACCTGCAGCAATCGCTTGTGCTCGTGCCTTCACCTTATCTCCAAACATATCTAAGTGCTTAGAAGTTGGCCCAATGAAGACAATCCCCTCTTCTTCACATCGACGTGCAAATTCTACGTTTTCTGATAAAAAGCCATAACCTGGATGAATTGCATCAACATTAGCATCTTTGGCAATCGATATAATGCCCTCAATATCTAAATAAGCATCAATTGGTTTCTTGCCTGCTCCCACTAAATAGGCCTCATCTGCTTTAAAGCGATGGAACGCCCCACTGTCCTCCCGTGAATAAATGGCAACAGTTTGGATATTCAACTCCGTACATGCACGGAAAATACGAATTGCAATTTCTCCTCGATTGGCTACGAGAATTTTGTTGATTGATTCCATTGATATCCCCCTTTATGATTGTGTCTTTCTCCTTTCTATCTTTTCAAACATAGAAACATTGATCAATATTCCCATCGCTAAAGATAGAATAATTATAGATGTACCGCCATAGCTAATAAAAGGTAGCGTTACACCGGTTAACGGGATTAACCCAGTTAGACCCCCAAGATTGATGAACGTTTGCCAGCCAATCCAGCTCGCAATACCAGCCGCAATCATACGTGCTAGTGGATCTTTCGTGCGCAACGCAATCGAAAATCCTTTATATACAATAAATCCTAAACCACCTAAAACGATAAGAACTCCCCAAACTCCTAGTTCCTCCATAATAATCGCCATAATAAAATCGGTTTGTGGTTCAGGCAAATACCCCAATTTTTGAATCGACTGACCGAGACCTCTTCCTTCTAAACCGCCTCCGCCAATAGCATAATAACTATTAACAACTTGGTGGCCACTACCATTCTCATACTCAAACGGGTTTATGAATGATTGAAGACGTCCCATACGGTTTGGCGTTAACATATTTCCTTTAAACAGCATTAGTATACCAAAGATGGCTCCTCCAAACGCACCCAATACCCCAAAAAACTTCCAAAATGTTTTAAATGGAATGCCACTCGCTGCTACAACACAAACAGCAATTCCACATAAAATAATACTTGCTCCCAAATCGGTTTCAAATGCTACACCAGCAACAACTAGAATCCAGAGGAATATAGGATAAAATATTTCTGTTGGTTGTAGCTTTTCAAGCGTATATTTTTGTCCTTTCCGATAAAAAGCTGCAGCAAAATATAAAATTATAAATAGCTTCGCATATTCAGAAGGCTGAAAGTTCCCAAAACCAGGGACGGAAATCCAACTTTTAGACCCTATTCCTGCTTCATCACCATTACCTGCAACTTTTACCCAAGTAAATAGTACAACTAGCACAGCCGTAAGAAACAACATAACTTTTTTATTCGCATAATGCTTGTACGGGAAAAATGCAGCTGCTAAAAACCCAAGAAAAGCTACAATTAAATTAATTACTTGCTTGTGGTAATAATAATCTGGCGCCTTTCCTTTTTGTGCAATAGCCACCATCATACTTGAGCTATAAATCATTACTAATCCAAATAAGCTTAATAAAAGGACCGTAAAAAATAATGGGTAATCAAAATTTTTGGCATAACGTTTTAAGTATTGTTTCATCGGAAAACCTCATTCTAGAAAAAAAACTCAAATCGCAAATTGCGTTTGAGTTTTTTCTTTTTATTTGTCTGTATACGCGTCATGTAGTACAGAAAGTTCTTTCTCGAGTGAATCGAGAATTTCTTTGCCTTTTTCGCGATCAATGAGCCCAAGCTTCACAGCAAAGTCAATTTCACGTGAAAGGCCGAACATTTGTGTATCTAATACTTCTTCATATAGAGGGCATTGTGGCATTGTTAAATGATCCATTTGTACTCGAATGAGGCGAGCAATTTTATCTGCATCAGCAACTAAAAGCTCCAAAGCCTTCTCTTGAAAAGAAGTTTGTGATTTAGTATCCATGAGGACGCCCCCATTATCTGATATTTCTTCGATTCTATCTTAATAAAGTTTATCTTTTAGTCGTTAAAAATGCAAGTGTCTACATTGGAAAATAGAGAAATCGAATTATATTTCTTTATTATCTCTAGTCATTAGCGTTATACTATTTCATGGATATACAAGATTTGAGGAGGATTTCTATTATGGAAACAATAATTCCTATCAAGGGCGCAGTTACATTCCAACTAACATTAGATCCCACTGTTTGGATTTTCGATGATCGTAAATTAGATTTAAAAACGTACTTCGATGCAAAAGAAGTTGAGGAAGATTCGGATATTAAATATATGCGTGAGGTAGGTGCTCACTGGTCACGTGAGATTATGGAAGGGGCTACTTTCCCACCAACATTGAAATCAGAACGAAAATTTGACCGCAAAGGGATGGAAACAGGTACTTTCGGGATCGAATTAAGTCCCTTCTTGAAAAATGCTGAAATTAAACCTGGAGCAACAACAATCGTCATTGAATGTGAAGATGGCAAAGAATATCCATTTACAATCGAAGAAGCTCATACATTCATTTTAAAATATAGCCAAGATGGCAAGCCATTACTTGAAGATGGTCCTATTCATGTGCTATTTAGAGACGGTTCAAATGTAGACAACCCGATCAAAAATGTATTGGCTATTCGTGCTGAGTAGGAGGGATTGCAATGCGCGTAAAATGCGTTATTTGCGATACAATTAACAATTTAGATGATAATTTACCGTTAGCAAAAAAATTACGCAATCGACCAATTAATACGTATATGTGTGGTACATGCCATGATCGTATTGAAGAAAATACCGTTGCACGCATTGAAACAGGAAATTTCCGTTTTTATCGTACTTCACCACAGATGGATAAAGAATTTTAACAGCAACTAAAAGAGGTGACTCATTATTTGAGTCACCTCTTTTATCGTTCAGACTACTCACCAAGATTTATCGGAACAAAATCTCATTTTATCGGAACAATTTTAGCTTTTATCGGAATAATATCTCGTTTTATCGGAATATTATCAACATGAAGGAGACGACTCATTATTTGAGACACCTCCTTTATAGTGTTTAAAAACAAAAATGTTCAAAGAAATTTCCGTGAATGTTGTGGTACTTTAGATAAATCGAATGAAAAGACTTATTACAGTGAGACGATTGTAAATCTGTTGTTGCTACCGCTACGTTAACACTTCGCTTTCGCACAGAAATCATTTGTTGCTGAAATTTTGTTTTATCACTATAAATTAGAGTACCATCCCAGAAGATACGCGCTATGTGAAGTGGTTGATTGGAGTGTAGGCTGGGTGACTCCTTGGGGATTAGCGATAGGGGAACGAAGGCTAAAACCATCACGTCCTGTGATAACTCCGTCGTGACCAACATCGTGCTGTTGCTGTCGCTTCGTTGCACTACGCTTTCGCACAAAAAACATCTGTTGGCCCGAGACCCTGCAGCGAAGCGAAGCGGCTCATTGGGCGCCCCTAGGAAAGCGCCCAGCCGGAACGGAAATCAATCACTCGTTTTGCCGAAGAGCCCATTTATTTAATGAGACACTATAATTTCATTGACATAATAGTTTTTCTACAACATGAAGGAGGTGACTCATTATTTGAGTAGCCTCCTTTAACCGTCTAACCATTATTTTTTATAATCACCTTCTCAATCAACTCGACAACCTGATACATAATCGTTGCAAAAAAGGCGATGATGAGAAGTGACATAAGCACAAGATTAAAATTAAACACCTGGAAGCCATAAATAATTAAATAACCAAGCCCTTTTGAGGCAACTAAAAATTCACCAACTATGACACCTACCCAAGAAAGTCCTACATTTACTTTCAAAGTAGAAATAATCGTTGGGAAGGAAGCAGGTAAAATAACTTCTTTAAATATTTGCCATCTGGTTGCCCCAAAAGTTTGTAATACTTTGCTATAGTTTGGATCAACCCCTTTAAAAGCCGTATAAACCACTATGGTTGTAATAATGATCGAAATCAACGCACCCATCGCTATAATAGAAAAATAACCAGGACCAAGGGCGACTATTAAAATGGGTCCTAAAGCAACTTTCGGCATAGCATTTAAAATAACTAAATATGGATCAAGTACCTTTGATAGCATTGATGACCACCACAATACGATTGCTATTAATGTACCCAGTAGTGTTCCGGCAATAAAGCCAATAATCGTTTCCATTAAAGTAACGCCAACATGAAGTGTTAACGTACCATCGCTCACTTTTTCTACCAATGTGTGCCATACATGCGTTGGAGAACTAAAAATTAAACGGTCAATCCACCCAAATCTTGATAGAAGCTCCCACCCACCGAAAAATACGAGTAAGATGATCAGCTGATATAATCGAACATAGCGCTTTTCTTTTTTTAGCATTTGCTGATACTGTTTAAACATTGTATTATCCAAGACTCTCCAGCTCCTTCCAAATAATTTGGAATATGTCTGAATACGCTGGATGCTGTCGAACATCAAAAGGCGAAAGTTCTTGTAACTCTGAAGGTATTTCAAATACTTTATGCAATGTACCTGGATTGGCGGAAAATAGAAATACCCGTTCACTCATCGCAATCGCTTCACCAATATCATGTGTCACAAGAATTGCAGTTTTTTGATAGGCCTTTAACGTTTCAACAACCAAATCCTCCAGTTTTAATTTAGACTGATAATCAAGTGCTGAAAACGGTTCATCTAGCAATAAAATTTTAGGATCCACCGCTAAAGTTCTTGCAAGTGCTACTCGTTGACGCATGCCACCCGATAACTCTCTCGGATAATTGTTCCCTACATGCGGTAAACCAATTTCTTGCAAAAGTGCATTTGCAGTTACTTTATGAGTTTTATTGCTTCGTTCCATGATTTTCAAACCAATAGTGACATTTTCTTCGATGGTTTTCCAAGGAAATAAATAATCTTGTTGAAGCATGTAACCAATGAGAGACTGATTGTGTATTGAAATTTCCTCACCGTCAATGTATACCTTGCCTTCAGTAGACGAAAATAAGCCAGCAATAATTGATAATAACGTTGTTTTCCCACATCCGCTCGGTCCTATAAAAGAAACAAACTCACCTTCACGAATATCTAAATTGATATCACGTAAAACTTCCTTTGCCTGCGTTTTCGAAAAATAGCTATGGTGAATATTTTTTACTTTTAAAAATTCCATATTACTCAGCTGCCTTTTTAGCAAAGGTTGTATTTACAAGCTTTTCATAATCCACCCGTTGAGGAAGTTCACCCGCTTCCCCCATGATCGTTTGCAAGTTATCCCATTCCCCCTTATCCAAAATAGGATCTGTAGCATAGGAACCCTGTGATTTATAACGCTCTACCACTGTTTCAATTAATCCAACATCTACATTCTCAAAGTATGGCTGAATAATTTTCGCAATCTCTGCCGGACTCGCTTTTTGTACAAAATCCTGTGCTCGTTTTAATGCATTTGTAAAGCCTTGAACTGTCTTCGCTTTGTCCTTTAAATAGCTGCTTTTTGCCATAAACGATGTATAAGGTAATTGCCCAGATTCAGTACCAAATGAAGCTACAATATAGCCCTTACCTTCTTTCTCAAACATACTTGCTGTTGGTTCAAATAGTTGTACATAGTCCCCCGTTCCAGAAGCGAATGCTGTAGCAATATTGGCAAAATCAATGTTTTGAATGAGGTTTAAATCATTGGCAGGGTTAATGCCATGCTTTTTCAGTACGAACTCACCCGCCATTTGCGGCATTCCACCTTTACGTTGCCCTAAAAATGTAGAGCCTTTCAACTGATCCCATGAAAAGTTATCCATCTTGTTGCGTGCAACTAAAAATGTGCCATCTGTTTGTGTTAACTGCGCAAAATTTTGAATTGGGTCATTGGCGCCTTGGAGCGTTACATATATAGAAGTTTCCGATCCAACTAAGGCGATATCAATTCCATCAGATAGTAACGCCGTCATTGTCTTATCGCCACCCGCAATTGTTTGTAGCTCAACGGAAAGCCCTTCATCCTTGAAGTACCCCTTTTCAAGTGCTACATACTGCGGCGCATAGAAAATTGAGCGCGTCACTTCTCCAACTTTAACTTTTTCAAGCTCCGTTTTATTACATGCTGTCAAAGAAAGGAGTAACAAAGCAACAACACTAAATAGTAAACCTTTTTTAAGCCAACGCATCCCATTTCCTCCTTGATTGATGAAATAAGCCTATCGACATTAACTTATTCACACTAGAAGATTTCGGTGCCAATCAATTTAGGTTTGAGAGACACAATCGATTGAAAATGGGTTCCGTAGCCAATCGTTTATATGTAGATGGCTTAAAACGATAAAATTTTTTACTATACCAAATAAAACAGCCTTAGCAAATTAATGCTAAGGCTGTTTTATTACTTAAAAACTCAATACAAGTTTCACGGTATAGGAGCCAAGCTACTCTCATTGATTTGCAGCTTGTTGCTCTTCTCTTTTTTCACGCCACATACGTGTTTTATATACAATCAAAATTAACGCCGCTACGATGAGACCCTCAATCATAGGTAGGAATAACGCGAAAAATGTCAACATAATACATCCCAGGAACAGGAATACATAAATGGCAATATTTTGAGATAGCTTTAACTTCTTTGCAAAGCCTAATTTATAGACAATTGCAGAAAGTACAAATACAAGAAGAAATACAACGAAGCCTGCAATGTCATAGCTCGGTAAATTTTCATATAAAAATCTTGTTATACCAGCCATTCTCTCATAAACCTTTGTTGTTTCCTCTGCATTTGTTGATGCAGCAACTTGAATAACATTTAGTTCACCCAATAAAGCGGACTTTATATCCAAGACTCCTCTTCCTTTCATGTCAGCGGAAAATTATTGTTCTGCGTTACGTAATTTTTTCGCTGCTTTCTCACGTTCGTTTTTATCTAGAATTTGTTTACGAAGGCGAATAGATTCTGGTGTGATTTCTAAGTACTCGTCATCACCTAAGTATTCAAGCGCTTCTTCTAGTGATAGAATACGTGGCTTTTTAATAACATTCGTTTGGTCTTTGTTTGCTGAACGGATGTTTGTTTTTTGTTTCATTTTTGTGATGTTTACAGTGATATCAGCGTCACGAGTATTTTCTCCAACGATCATACCTTCGTAAATATCTGTACCTGGCTCCAAGAACAGTGTACCACGGTCTTCAATTTGCATCATACCATAAGTTGTTGATTTACCAGTTTCCATTGAAACTAGTACACCTTGGTGACGGCCACCAAGTCTTCCTGGTAATAATGGTTGATAGCAATCGAACGTATGGTTGATAATACCGAAACCTTTTGTCATCGACATGAATTCAGTTGTATAACCGATTAATCCACGAGCTGGTACTAAGAACGTTAAACGAACTTGACCACTGCCGTTGTTCACCATATCAAGCATTTCACCTTTACGTGTACCAATTGATTCAATAATTGAACCAACATTTTCTTCAGGCACATCGATTTGAACGCGTTCGAAAGGTTCACATTTCACGCCGTCGATTTCACGCACGATTACTTGTGGTTTTGACACTTGTAATTCGAAGCCTTCACGACGCATGTTTTCGATAAGGATAGATAAGTGAAGCTCTCCACGACCTGAAACTGTCCAAGCATCTGGAGAATCAGTATCTTCAACACGTAAAGATACGTCTGTTTGTAATTGAGCACGTAAACGCTCTTCTACTTTACGAGAAGTAACCCATTTCCCTTCACGACCTGCGAATGGAGAATTGTTTACTAAGAAAGTCATTTGTAAAGTTGGCTCATCAATACGTAATGGCGTTAGCGCTTCTGGGTGCTCAACAGGGCAAACTGTTTCACCAACGTTGATGTCTTCCATACCTGAAACGGCGATTAAGTCACCAGCTTTTGCTGTCTCAATTTCTTCACGTTTTAAGCCGAAGAAACCAAAGATTTTCGTTACACGGAAGTTTTTCACTGTTCCGTCTAACTTCATAAGAGATACTTGTTGACCTACAGAAATTGTTCCGCGGAATACGCGACCAATACCGATACGTCCAACGAAGTCATTATAGTCAAGTAAAGCTACTTGGAATTGTAATGGCTCTTCTGAGTTATCAATTGGTGCTGGAATAGCTTCGATAATTTTCTTAAATAGACATTTCATATCCGCTTCTTGCTTAGATGGATCAGCGTCTAAAGAAGCTGTACCATTTACACCTGAAGCATAGACAACAGGGAAGTCTAATTGATCTTCATCTGCACCTAGTTCAATGAATAATTCAAGTACTTCATCTACTACTTCTAGTGGACGAGCTGAATCTTTGTCTACTTTATTAACAACAACGATTGGTGTTAAACGTTGTTCTAATGCTTTTTTTAACACAAAACGTGTTTGTGGCATACAACCCTCATACGCATCGACAACTAGTACAACGCCATCTACCATTTTTAAAATACGTTCTACCTCACCACCGAAGTCAGCGTGTCCAGGCGTATCAAGGATGTTGATACGAGTTCCTTCATAGTTTACTGCTGTATTTTTAGCTAAAATCGTAATACCGCGTTCGCGTTCAATATCGTTAGAGTCCATTGCACGTTCTTCAACACGTTCGTTTGAACGGAATGTACCTGATTGTTTTAGTAATTGGTCGACTAAAGTAGTTTTACCATGGTCAACGTGGGCGATTATTGCGATATTGCGAAGATCTTGACGTAAGTTTGTCATTATTCCACTCCATATTCTTTTTTCGAATGTTTAACTGTGATATTATAGCACAAGAAGGATAGAAATGTCCTTATTAGAATTTTCCTCATTCTAAAAAATATATTTGATTTACAAATTTTTAATATAGGAGGCTCGGCTATGAATCGTGCAAAATTCGTAATGGCCATTTACGCATTAGCAGCTGTTTTAGCAATGTGTTCTATCGGATATTCAGTGGCAATTGACAGTGTATTAGGTATAATAGCAGGCATTGTTGCTACTTGTGTCATTTTCATGACAGCCTTTAAAATGAAACGTAAACTACGTGAGCAAGGTTTACTTTAATAAGAGTTGATTGCTAATGTAAGAAGGAGCCTGTCTAAAAAATAGACAGCTCCTTTTTTATTCATAAGGCACAATATAATTTTCTAATAACTCTTTGTGTATAGAAGGGTTGGCAATGATAAACGTATCCTGATGCAAGAAATCAAAGCCCTCTCCATGTAAATTAGTGGTGATGGCACCCACTTCCTTAGCGATAATAGTACCTCCAGCAATATCCCATGGCGATAGTCGCATCGATACATAAGCATCTAGTTTACCACTGACAACAAACGCTATCTCCATTGCGGCTGAACCATATGACCGCGTACCACGTACTTTTCGAACCATTTCAATGATTTTTTCGTGGTGAATATGTCGATTGGGTGCTACCCAATGAGCGTTTATACCAATGACCGCTTCCTCCATTTTGACTGGCTGCAATTTACGTAATGGAGAGTCATTGTACCATGCACCTCCTCCTGCAATAGCATAAAATAAATCTTCACGCATGACATCAAATATGTAACCTAGCTTGCCTACCCCATTAACAAAAATACCGATAGAAATCATAAAATGACGATGTTGTTTCACAAAATTCATCGTGCCATCGATCGGATCAATTATCCATACAACACCTTCTAACGACTCTACTTTCTCTCCCATTCCCTCTTCCCCTAAAATTTTGTGGGTTGGATCGAAACTTCGTATTTTTTCGATAAAAAATAATTCTGTCTCACGGTCAATATTTGTAACAAGATCATTGGCACTTGATTTTGTCTCGATAACTAGATTGTACGAAAAGGCCTCCCGAATACGGCTCCCAGCTTCAAATATAATACTTTTCGCAAATTGATCAATTTGTTGTAAATCCATAAAAACCCACCCTTCGATTATAAGAAAAGGCCTTATACATTTAGCAATGCTTTTCAACTTTCTCACTACTTAAGGCTTGATTTCTCATGACATTTTGTTAATTCGTAGCATCTAATACTTCCTTGGAAATAGTACTTCCCATTATGATATACTATCCATTTTACCCTTTATAGCAATAAAAATCACCTGCTGTCGGAATATTCAGCAAGTGATTTTTCAAATCGGTATAAAATTTTGACTACGCATAGGCGTGCAAGCTATCAAGTTCAAGCTGAATTTCAGCCAGACGTTTTTTACTTTTTTCAATTTCAAACTCATTTTTTTCATTCATTGCCGAAAAGAGCGAGACTAATTCATAATCTAATTCTAATTGTAAAATGTGTTCATATTGCTTTTCAATGTCGACTTTACGTATAATTTTTACGATTGGTTTCATAAAAATCACTTCCTTTTATTATTTTTTCACAGTGACTTATCAGCTTCGATAAAGTTCTTGTTATAAGATTTTTTCCCATTTTCGTTATAAAATAAACCTTATAAATCGAAAGGAGTTAATAAAAAATGCCGAAAATTAAATGGACAAATAAAGACTTCAATGTTTTTCAAATAGACGGATTAGAACAGAGAATGGATGCCTTAAATGAATGTGTACGACCGAAATTCCAAATTCTAGGGGAGGATTTCTCTTCCTTCTTTTCGAGTCATCTTGGAGAAGAATTTTTTCCACATGTTGCAAAGCATGCACGTAGAACAGTAAATCCCCCGAATGACAGCTGGGTTGCCTTCGCTCCCTACAAAAGAGGTTATAAATCATTACCTCACTTTCAGATTGGTCTTTGGAGCACACATTTATTCATCGTCTTAGCTATTATTTATGAAGCTCCTCATAAAAGTGAAATAGCAGAACGTTTAATTGCCAACAGAGCAATGCTACAGCAACTTCCTGATGATTTCATTATCTCTGGGGATCATATGTCTCCAGTAGCAATCTCCATGCAAGATGCTAAAGAAGACAAGCTAGATGAATTACTTCTTCGTTTACGTGATGTTAAAAAAGGTGAGTTTTTAGTAGGGCGACATATTCCAAAAAAACAAGCCGTCAAGCTGTCAACTAGTCAACTTCAGCAATTAACTGAAGACACTTTTAGCCGTTTACTCCCTATTTACAACATCATTGTTGGAAAATAAAGTTTGACGGATTGTACTTCAAGCTTTGTGGCATTATAACTAAAATAATAATTTTCCAACGACAAAACCCCGGTTTTATATATTGTGGAAAATTTACGTTATTATCCCTAGCAAATGAAAATTTGTATGAAGAATATTTTTTTGGATGAGAGTTTGAGGAAATTATTATTTTTTCTCTGCTTTTCAAAATGTTTTATATTGTATATGTAGTATATGAAAAACGCTTATTTTTAACACAGAGATAGTGTAAAACTATCAGATAAAAACAAGAACTGAAATTGTTCCGATAAAACGGGATTTTGTTCCGATAAAAGCTAAAATTGTTCCGATAAATTATGATGAGTAGCCTGAAACGGAAATCACCCTCTTTTAAAAGCAAATTTTAAAAATCCCACATTAGAAAAGCGCAAGAAATCAACGTTTCTAAAATTGATTTCTCGCGCTTTTTAAGGTTTTGACCAGTTTTGTCCCAGTCAATTTTTATCGACGTTGCTTCGGGGCAACTTTAATAATTGTGTCATCAGTTGCATCTTTTGTTTGTTTCACAACAGGATAACTGACATAGCCACTTGCTTCTTCAAATTCACGGAAAATTGTTTTTTCCTCGGCCTGTGAAGGAACAATTTCTTTAAAACGACGATATTTCGCCATCATCACTCCACGCTTAATGCCTTTTTCATAAGCTTGTTCAATTCCTTCAAAAAATTGGACAACATCAACAATTTCCTCAGTTGACCAATCCGTCGAAAACGGATAAGAGTATTCCATGGACATAACCACCTCTTTATATTACTCAGCCCATTTTACCCGAATACTTTCTGCTTCTGCAACCATTCGAGTAATAAGCTCCTCGACTGTTGGAATATCATGAATCATTCCTGTAACTTGTCCAGCCCAGCCAATTCCTTCATCTTTCTCGCCATCATAAATAAAACGTTTATTCGCTTTCCCACTAATATAATCTTTTAATGCTTCATACGTAGGTGTAGTGCGCTCAATTTCTAAAATCTTTTCCGTAAATTCACTGCGCAGCGCTCGTGCAGGTGCACCTATTGAGCGTTTTATAACAGTCGTATCTGCCTCGGTGCTTGCGATTAATGCTTCTTTATAAGCCTCAGAGGCATCAACACATTCCTTTGTCGCTATAAAACGGGTACCGATACGAAAAACATATACATTTCTTAAAAAATGTAGACATCTCTACTGTGACACAACTTATATCTTATGACTTTCGTTTTGTGTCTTCCTTATTCTCCGAGTCTGGTTTTGCCGAAGCTACTGCCATTTAGTATGACTCTCCAAAGGCTTAAATTCCGCAGTATCGTTGCGTACACATCTAAGGATTAGTTTCAGTTAAATTCCT
>NZ_JBHZDH010000070.1:0-22117 GCF_042755925.1 Lysinibacillus sp. NPDC059133
AAAAAGTGCAGGATAACTTAAAAAACCAATCATTATGCTTGATAATGTCGCTGCTGTTAGCAGGGCGAAAATGATTAATAGTTGGAATTGCACCGCTTGAATAGGATCTGCTCCGCCAATTATTTGACCACTCATCATACCTGGTAATTGAACAAGACCAATTGTTTTTTGGCTTTCGATTGTAGGAATCATACTTGCTTTTATCGCATTCATTAGCTGTCGATGAATAGCCTGTTTTGGTGTGCCACCAAGCGATAATATTAACTCAATTTCGTTCTGATGACTTGCGATTTCTGATGTGAAACGATTTAAAAATAGAACTGATAATACCATTGAATTACCAATCATCATGCCGCTAATTGGAATAATATACTGCGCTGTTGATGGTACAATATTAAAACCAAGCAATACCCCTTGTGTAACACATTCAACTACAATGAGTGTTAGTGCTATTTTCCATGTAATGCCTTTAATGCCCTTCCCTTTTTTACGAGCATTGAGTGTTGCTACTAAAATCATTAAGGCAATCATGAGGAAGATATAACTATAGCTTTGAGCATCAAAGACAAATTTCAAAATGTAACCGACGGCAAGTAATTGAATAATAGAACGAATAGTAGCTATGAGCGTATCTTTTTCAAGTCCTAGCTTTAAGGTTTCTGACAGTAGAAGAGGAATTAACACAAAAATTAACGTTAAGGAAAGCGAAGTATACGTCATTCATTCACCCCCTGTACAAATTCAGCGACACGTGGATTTTTAGGTGCGTTAAGTAAGGAACTTTGTCCAGTTTCAATTAGTTCCCCATCCATCATGACCCATGTATAGTGGCCGATTGTCAGTGCTTGCTGTAAATTATGAGTAATCCAAATGATTGTGACATTAAACTTTTTGTTGATTGTAGCGATAAGCGTCTCAATTTCCTGCACGGATTGACGGTCTAATGCAGATGTGATTTCATCTAACAATAAAATGGAGGATTGATTAATAAGTGTTCTTGCAATTGAGACTTTTTGTCGTTGTCCACCTGATAATTTATTCGTAGGGCGTTGTAAAAAGCTTTGATCAAGTCCGACATCTTGTAAATATTGGATGGCTTCTTGCTCTGTAAGCTTTTCTCCTTGTAACGTACGAGGAAGCGCAAGATTTTCAAATACAGTCCCTTCTATCATAGGGGCCGCTTGAAGAGCCATGCTCACATGTTTTCTTAAAGCGGTTGGCTCGTAGGTAGAAATGTTTTGATTATCAATTAATATTTGACCATCTGTAGGTGATAATAGTCCATTGCACAATTTAAGTAGAGTTGTTTTACCAGCACCTGAAGGTCCGACTAATGTAGTGATTTTTCCTTTAGGGAATGACCCAGTAATCGATTGTAAGATCGTCTTGTCATTCGCTGAAAAGCTGACCTGTTGAAAGTGTATGGCAGGCTCATATGACGTATTCATAAAGTTAAAACTCCTTTATACTAATAGGTAAAATAACTGTAGCATGAAACAAAGGGAAGCTAAAGACATTTAACATTTTACAGACAGTGGGAAATAATTAAGTTAAGGGGGAAGAGAGAATGGATATATTATATGTAGATACATTAACATATGCACAAGGCACAATGTATATCGTTGCCTCAGATGATGGACTAGTATATATCGGAACACCAAATGCATCATTTGAAGAGGTGGAAGTGTGGGCAAAAAAGCCATTTAAAGGCTATCGCTTTGAAGAGAATAAAGAAAAGTTGCAGCAATATGTTAAGCAATTGTCGGCTTATTTTAATAAGGAACTTACTAAGTTTGATTTACCAATTCATGTTAAAGGGACACCATTTCAATTAGCAGTATGGAATGAGTTGAAGGCGCTACCATATGGTACAACTACAACATACTCGGATATTGCACACCGTATCGGCAATCCGAAAGCAGTACGAGCGGTAGGTAGTGCAATTGGTGCCAATCCAATATTAGCGATTATTCCCTGTCATCGTGTGATTGGCAAAGATGGTAAACTAACAGGCTTCCGTAGTGGGCTTGCTATGAAAGAATTTTTACTAGAGATAGAGAGAGCATAAAAAGAATCCACATAACCTTTGAGGAAACACTTTCACCAAAGATTATGTGGATTCGTGTTTTTTGTATGAAAGAAACGAAAGCTAAAAAAATACTATACATATGTGGTGCTAAAAGAAGTGAAAGCAGAAGGATGTAATACGCAAGAATTTGGGTATATAGTGTATACTAGGACTAATTATCAAAGCGGAAGAAGGGGTTTCTTGTGAGATCAAACTATGCAGACGATAGCTTAGCGCTACACACAGACTTGTACCAAATCAATATGGCAGAATCCTATTGGGCTGATGGTATACATAATAGAAAAGCGGTTTTCGAATTATATTTTAGAAAGTTACCGTTTGGCAATGGTTATGCAATTTTTGCGGGATTAGAGAGAATTCTTGAGTATTTACGTGATTTCCGTTTCAGTGATTCGGACATAGCGTATTTGCGTGAAGAGGTTGGTTATAAAGAGGATTTTATCGAGTATTTAAAAAATATTCGCTTTACGGGGGATATGTATTCGATGGTGGAAGGGGAAACGGTTTTCGCTAATGAACCAATTGTCCGCATCGAAGCACCTTTAGTGGAAGCGCAGTTAATCGAAACCGCATTACTTAACATTGTGAATTACCAAACATTAATTGCAACGAAGGCTAGTCGTATTAAACAAATTATAAAAAATGAAGTGGCAATGGAGTTCGGCACACGACGCGCGCATGAGATGGATGCAGCAATTTGGGGAACACGTGCAGCGTTTATAGGCGGTTTTGCTTCAACTAGTAATGTGCGAGCAGGAAAACTTTTTAATATACCAGTATCTGGTACACATGCGCATGCACTTGTACAGGCCTATAAAAATGATTATGATTCATTTCATTCCTATGCAAAACGTCATCGTGATTGCGTATTCCTTGTAGATACTTACAATACGTTGAAATCGGGTGTGCCAACAGCAATCAAAGTGGCTAAAGAGCTTGGTGACAACATTAATTTTATTGGAATTCGTTTAGACAGTGGGGATATTGCATTCTTGTCAAAAGAAGCACGTCGTATGTTAGATGAAGCAGGTTTCCCGAACGCTAAAATTATCGTATCTAATGACTTAGATGAATATACGATATTAAATTTAAAGGCTCAAGGTGCAAAAGTTGATGTCTGGGGAATTGGTACGAAGCTCATTACCGCTTATGACCAACCTGCTTTAGGGGCTGTTTATAAAATGGTTGCTATTGAAAATAAAGATGGACAATTAGAAGATACGATTAAAATTTCAGCGAATACTGAAAAGGTAACGACGCCAGGTCTTAAAAATGTATATCGCATTATTGATAGAAAGAATGGCAAGGCAGAGGGAGACTACATTACGATGCACGATGAAAATCCTCAATCAGAGGAACGCATTAAAATGTTCCATCCTGTTCATACATTCGTATCAAAATTTGTTACAAACTTTGAAGCTAAGAATTTACATCATCATGTGATTAAAAATGGCGAAATACAATATCAAAATCCTACTTTGGAAGAAATGCGCGATTATGCAGCAGATAATTTAGAGTTGTTATGGGATGAATATAAACGTGCCATGAATCCAGAGGAATACCCAGTCGATTTAAGCCAAAAATGCTGGAATAATAAAATGCGTAATATTGAAGAAGTAAGTGAAATGGTCAATCGATTGTAAAGCGTAAGGAGTGAAGGACAAATGACATTACAACAAGAAATCATTAAGGAATTACGTGTATTACCTACTATTGATGCGCAGGAAGAGATTCGCAAATCCATTGATTTTTTAAAGGAATATGCGCGTCGCTATAGCTTTGTAAAGGGGTTTGTTCTCGGAATATCAGGTGGTCAAGACTCCACGTTAACTGGAAAATTAACGCAGCTTGCGGTTGATGAATTAAATGCTGAGGTGGGAGAAACAAAGTACTCATTTTGGGCTGTTCGTTTACCATATGGTGTGCAAGCAGATGAAAAGGACTGTCAGGATGCGATTGACTATATAAAACCTACGAAAACTTTTACAGTAAACATTAAAGATGCAGTCGATGCAAGTGTTAGAGCATTAACGAATGCAGGTATTGAACTAAGCGATTTTGCCAAAGGGAATGAAAAGGCACGTGAGCGAATGAAGGTGCAATATTCTACTGCTGCTATGAATAATGCTGTTGTGCTAGGGACAGATCATGCTGCGGAGGCAATTACAGGTTTTTACACAAAATTTGGGGATGGCGGTGCAGATTTAATGCCAATCTTCCGTCTCAACAAGCGTCAGGGTAAGCAGTTGTTAGCAGCACTTGATTGCCCGGAGCACTTATATTTGAAGATACCAACTGCTGACTTAGAGGAAGATCGTCCTTCATTACCGGATGAAGTAGCCCTTGGTTTAACGTATGACCAAATTGATGATTATTTAGAGGGCAAGGCTATCCCTGAAGAAGCTCGTAAAACATTAGAAGGGCATTATTTACGTTCACAGCACAAACGCCATATGCCAATTACAATATTTGATGATTTTTGGAAATGATATTTATAAGGTTCATCACTTAAAGATAAATGATATTTATTAAAAAATATCCCATTGTATATAAGTTGATTGGAGTGGAGGCTGGGCGACTCCTTGGGGATCAGCAATAGAGGAACGAAGGCTAAAACCATCACTTCCTGTGATAACGCCTTCGTGACCAACCTCGTGTTGGCCCAAGCGGCTCATCGGACGCCCCCAGGAAGCTCTGCTCTGCGCGAAAGCGAAGCGTCAGCGGCAAAGGTTTTATCTGTGCGAAAGCGAAGCGACAGCAACAATGTTTTAACTGTGCGAAAGCGAAGCGACAGCAACAATGTTTTAACTGTGCGAAAGCGAAGCGACAGCAACAAAGCGCCCAGCCGGAACGGAAATCAACCCCACGCTATGAGTAATATTTGGAAAAGAGTTATAAGAAAAAGTGAAAAACACTTTTTCTTATAGCTCTTTTCTCTCTTTTTTAAGCAATTTGGTTCTGTATTATTAAGTTCAAGCATATAATGTCGATATATATACCTACAAAGTTGATGAAAAGTAAAGGAGGGTAATTATTTATGAGGACTTCTAGAGTGAGTTCGACGACTAGTAGTATATTTCGTAATGAACAACAGTATCTACATGCTGGGGATTTAAGCCATAATTTCGGACAAAATCCGAAGAAACAGTTTAAAAACAGTTTGCTAAAGAATAAAGATAAAAAACATATAAGTAACACTAGACAAATTCAGCAGCAACGTCCAAATAAAGTAGCGGCTAGTTATGTGGACAGTACTTACGATTTGCAAATACGCAATGAATTAAATGAAACTGCCGTTAAGCTTAGTCTGGTCAGCAAGCAAAAGAAGCTTCTCAATAGTTACCGTTCTTCCATATAATATCGTAAATCAAACTCTCTACATCATTCTGGATGTAGGGAGTTTTTTAGTGTGTTGAAAAACAAAATGGTGTCAATGCAATTTTTGCAAATGTTGTGGCATTTAACAGGAGGGTAATTTCAGGTTAGACCATGAAATCATTTGTTGCTGTCGCACAGATAAAGCATATTGTTGCTGCCGCTTCCTCAAAGAAATGGTACTGAAGTTTTGATTTATTACTATAAATAAGAATGACATGTGAGAAGATACATAATTGGCAAATAGTTGATTGGAGTGGAGGCTGGGCGACTCCTCGGGGATTAGCGATAGAGGAACGAAGGCTAAAACCATCACATCCTGTGATAACGCCTTCGTGACCAACATCGTGTTGGCCCGAGACCCTGGAGCGTAGCGAAGTGGCTCATCGGACGCCCCCAGGAAGCTTTGCTCTGTGCGAAAGCGAAGCGTCAGCAATTGTTTTATCTGTGCGAAAGCGTAGCGACAGCAACAACAAAGCACCCGGTCGGAACGGAGATCAACCCCTCGCTTTGCGGAAGAGCCATAAATATGGCACCTTAATCACATTGACCTGTAACCTAAATTATCCGAAAAATAGAATTGATATATGTTTTATTCAAAATATTTGAAGTCGAGATGTTCAATGAATATTCAAGGTAATTTTTCCAATACTTCACAGTGATTTTTAACTTATTTCACAACTTACCTGTAAAGTAGTTATTAGTAATAGAAAAAAGAAATTGGAGGAAGCAATTGTGAAAAAAATATGGTTACCTGTACTAGCAGTATTACTTTTACTCGCGGCTTGTGGTACAGAAAAAACAGAAGTTAAGAAAGAAGAAACGAAGCAAGATGTTGCAGCAAATGAAGCAGAAGAAAAGGATAAAACTAAACAAGTCGCTTCTTTAGTGGATCCACGTTTAGAAGAGCCAAAAGAAGATACAATGTGTGAAATGTGTAATATGAAAGTATATATGAAGGATGAAGATATGGGTGAATTCTCTACCCAAGCAATAAAAGAGGATGGAACTACTGCCTTTTATGATGACATAGGCTGTTTAGTAAATGCCGAGGTTGCAAATAATGAAACGAACGAAAAATTTGTACGTGATTTTATCACAAAAGATTGGGTAAAGGTGGACGATGCAACTATCGTCAAAACAGACCTAAAATCTCCAATGAACTGGGGATATATTTATTTCACCAATAAAGCTGATGCAGACAAATATATCGCTGACAATCCAACTGCACATGTAGAGGAATTACAAAAAATTAAAGACGATGCATTAGAGCGTCGTAAAAAGAAAATGAAAGAAAAAGCTGAAAAAGAAGCCAAAGGTGAATCTGATTCTATGCATATGGAAGAAAAGAAACCTGATGGTCATGGCCATTAATCGAATGGACTAGGGGAAATTCCTCTAGTCTTTTCGTGCTGAACTGGGAGGTAAGGATTTGTGAAAAAAATAGGGTTGGCCTTATTATTTTTTCTATTCATGAGTCAGACAGTGTACGCCGATTTTGATGTACAGGAGGCGATTGATGTCGCAAAGCCAGGGGAGGTCGTTCATATTCCTGCTGGTCGTTACCGAGGTAATTTCATTGTGACAAAACCGATAACGCTACAAGGCGAAGAGGGAACTGAACTAATTGGTGAAAGTGACAAACCAGCACTCCGAGTTGAAAACACTGCTAATGTCAGTGTGGAAAATATAACGTTATCAGGAAAAAGTAAAGCGATCGTTGTTAGTACTGTAGACGGACTTGAGCTACGTAAGTTACAAATTAAAGATGTCCATACAGGCGTTCATATACAACGCTCCAAAAATGTACGCATACATGAAATCAATGTGACCGGTATTGAAGGTCATTATTCCAAAAAAGGTAATGGGGTGGCTGTCTTTAAGAGTGAGGACCTCACCATCGAAGGCAATACTATTGAGCAAGTGCAGGACGGAATTTATATAGAAGAGGTCAAGCATATTGTTGTTCAACATAATAAGGTGACAAGCAGTCGTTATGGTACGCATTTTATGTATACAAGTGATGCCGAAGCACTTTTTAATACATATGTTCACAATGTGACTGGCCTTATGATTATGATGACAACAGACATACTCCTTGAAAATAATACAATAGCTAATCATTTTGATTTTAATGGCTACGGTATGCTGCTGTATGATGTGCAGCAAGCAAAAATTAAACATAACACAATCAAAAATAATCGGACTGGTGTTGCCATGCAGAAAAGTTCAACTATCCAAATTGAAACAAATGATTTTCAGATGAACCAAACTGCCCTTGAAGGTACAAAGGTAAGTAACGACACATTGGCTAGTAGTAATAACTTTACAGGTAATATTTTAACGGCGCGCTCCGATCAGCAAGGCTTTCAACTAATAAATAATTATTATGATGACTACTCAGGGATTGATTTAAAAGACAATGGTATCGGTGATATTCCATATGTGGCTGTGTCAAGCTTTGGTCAATGGATGGTACGCCAGCCTGTTTACCAATATTTCGTGGCATCTCCGAGCGTCCTTTTACTGACATCTCTGGATCAGCAAATTAATAAAACTGAAAAGAACATGCTTGTTGATCATAAGCCAAAATTGACGATGAAGCATGTGCAGGAGAAGAACAAGATGAATGTGTTGCAGATGCTATTAGGTTTATTCTTGGCATTAAGTAGTTTATGGCTATGGAAAAGAGGAATAACAGAATGAAAAAATGGATGATGTGTGTATTGCTAAGTTGTGGTGTATTGGTGGGCTGTAGTGAAAAAACATATGAACCTCGTGAAATAGTTAGTGAAACTGATGTTTGTAAAATTTGCAATATGAGTATAGTCCATAATGCATATGCTGGCCAGATTGCATTGAAGAATGGTGATTATGAAATTTTTGATGACATTGGCTGTCTTATGGAATATATGAAAGCGAATGGGGAAGATGAGGTTGGAGCAGCCTATATTAAAGATGCGGCAAAAAATGAATGGATTGACGTTTTTAACGCTGTTTATGTGTACAACAAGGATTATTGGACGCCGATGAATTATGGGGTAGTTGCATTCGATTCGAAGGAAGCAGCACAGGAATGGATGACTAAAGAGGGAGAAGGTCAGCTACATGCCTATAAGGATTTACACGATTTTAAATGGGGGATCCATAAGTGATGAATAGTATGCTTATTAAACTAGAATTAAAGCAAATGCTCAGAAGTCGGTGGATGCAACTTGTAGGCATACTTTTCACATTCGTTTTTACAGCTATCATTGTCATTCAGCAAATGGCGTTACCAGATGTTGCAGGTTTTACACGACAGACAGCCTCTTTTTTAAATGTATTGTTGTTTTTATTGCCACTGTTTATATTAACTATCGGTAGTATGAGCGTAGCTGGTGATGTGGAATCAGGATGGTTTTCATTATTAAAGACATATCCGATGACACGTAGGCAATATATTGCAGGAAAGTATATTGCCTCTGTACTTGCTTTTTTATTGGTCGTTGCCGTAGCGTTTGGCGTAATATTAGCGCTTGGTGGATTTCTTGGTGGAGTGCGTTTACCATTTATCTTCATTATTCTAACTTTGTTATGCATCTTCATTTTTGTGTCATTGGCCATTGCAGTGGGAGCCTTTGCGAAAACAAGATTATTTGCACTGTCGTTATCACTTGTTTTTTGGTCCGTTTTTTTATTGCTAATCTCTTACGCTTTAATGGCCATTGGAACTGTCGTGGCGGGGCATATTCTTCAAAAACTGACGATTATAGCGATACATATTAATCCTGTGGAGTGGATACGCTTTGGTTACTTTATTTTTACAGATCAGGCGAGTGTTCTTGGACCAGCATTTTATAAAGTAACGCAGTTTTATTCGTCGCCACTAGGTTATGCAGTATACGTAGCTGTGACATTACTTTGGATAGTATGTCCGTTAGCTTACACTGGCACACTATTAAAGAAAGGGGATAGAAGATGATGCTATTAGAAACAAAGAAGTTATCGAATATCTATGATAATAATAGAGGTCTTCATGAAGCCTCCTTTTCTTTACAGACGGGGCGTATTTTAGCGCTTGTAGGGGGAAATGGTGCTGGAAAGAGTACTTTAATTCGCCTGCTAACTGGGCAGGAAAAGCAAAAATCAGGAGAAATAATATGGCATAAACCACAAGCCATTCGATACATGCCAGATGATGTGGATTTTCCGTCTATGTTAACAGCAGCAGAAATTGTGCAGCTACTTGCCTCTTTGAAGAAGATTGGTAAAAAGGAACAGGAGGAGGTACTGAGGCGCGTTGCTTTATGGGATGTTAGAAAGCAAAAAGTGAAGCATTTCTCAAAGGGGATGCGTCAACGACTTAACCTCGCTCAAAGTTTACTCGGTGAAGGCTCTTTGCTTATTTTAGATGAGCCGACTAATGGTCTTGATCCTTACTGGATTGCAGAACTGAAAAAAATGATGCTAGCGGAAAAAACAAGGGGCTGTACTGTTATATTTTCTACGCATTTGCTTGCTTTTGTGGAGGAAGTAGCGGACGATGTGTTAATTTTACATGAAGGAAACATACTTATTTCTGGTGAATTAGAGGAAATACTTTTACAAGAAAATTCATCTTCGTTAGAGAATTTATGGTTAAAAAAATTAAATCTGTAACATTCTGATAGGTAATGACGTTATACTAAAAGATAGGTTTGCTTTGATTGTTCAGGCAAGCCTTCTTTTTCATGCTGAAGTATTATTACTTTTCTCGCTAAGTGCTCAGATTACAGGGTTAAAGCAATAGATGTGCGTCTCATATAATTGTGTTACTAAACATATTTCGTTATTCTTAAAGAAGTTATCATTCAATTCAAACAATTTTTGGGTGAAATAGGAGGTTTTTGATTGGTGAATTCACAAATACAAGATGTATTAGAAAATATAGAAAAAGTAATGATCGGTAAAAGAGAGGTTGCAGAGCTCAGCATTGTCGCCCTGTTGGCAAAGGGACATATCTTGCTTGAGGACGTACCGGGTGTCGGTAAAACAATGATGGTACGAGCATTGGCAAAATCCTTTGATGCACAATTTAAAAGGATTCAATTTACACCGGATTTATTACCGTCAGATGTAGTTGGAGTGTCAATCTATAATCCGAAAACGCTGGAGTTCGAATTTCGACCTGGTCCGATCATGGGAGATGTAATTTTAGCGGATGAAATTAACCGCACATCTCCAAAAACGCAATCTGCTTTACTTGAGGGGATGGAGGAAGCATCTGTCACGATTGATGGTAAAACCTTAACAATCAATCAGCCATTTTTCGTTATGGCCACTCAGAACCCAATTGAGCACGAAGGGACATATCCGTTACCAGAAGCACAGCTGGATCGTTTCTTACTAAAAATAAAAATGGGCTATCCTTCAAGGGGACAAGAAGTGGAGATTCTTCGTCGTGCTGAGCATGGTAAACCGATTGAAAAAATTGAAGCAGTGCTAAAAGTTGAGCAATTAATTGAATTGCAGGAGCTTGCACAGGGTGTGTATGTTGCAGATTCAGTCAAAAACTATATGGTCGAATTAGCGACTCAAACAAGGGAAAATAGCTATGTACATTTAGGCGTAAGTCCTCGCGCAACGATTGCTTTAATGAAAGCTTCACAAGCTTATGCATTTATAAAAGGGCGTAGTTATGTTACTCCTGATGATGTTCAATATTTAGTACCATTTGTCTTTAGCCATCGTTTAGTATTAAAGCCAGATGCTCGCTATGATAACGTAACGGCAGAGGAAATTATTGAGCGAATTATTGCGAAAATACCTGTACCAACAAAGAGGATTGCAGAGCAATGAAGAAATGGCAAGCTTTAATAGAGAAAAGTAAACATTTCTTATTAGTTTCTTTGTTAATGATCATAACGTTTTGTTATGCCATGTTCCAAGGTGGATTTGTCAGTTGGTTTGTATTTTTTACAATTAGTCCGTTTTTGTTATACGCAATTATTTTCTTACTAGTGAAAGAAGATATTTTACTGGTGGAACGCAAAATTGAGCCCTCCCGCGTTGAGAGTGGTCAATCTGCAAAGGTAACAATTACGGTAGAACGAAAAACACGCTTTCCGTTTGCTTATATGATGATGGAGGAACTTGTGAACAGTGAAGTCCTTATTCAATCGAGGGTGCAAGGAACGAATACCATTATGTTCGTTGGCTTCAGGAAAAAATTTAGCTGGAATTATGTGCTGGAAAATATGTCCCGTGGCGAGCATCGTTACTTAGGTGTTAATATTGTTTTCTGTGATTTTTTTGGCTGGGCAAAAAAGCGAGTTGCGGCAGAAAAGGAACAAGTCATTTTAGTTTACCCGAGAGTACGCGAGATGAGATATGCCGCGCTTCGAACAAAATTTGATGTTGGTACAATGATGTCACCTTATTCAATTGTTAAGGATACATCCATGGCTGTTGGTTTACGTGAGTATGTTCCAGGTGACCGTTTTTCGTGGATTCACTGGAAATCATTTGCGAAAACACAAACGTTGCAATCTAAGGAATTTGAAGATCGTCAATCACAAGAGTTAATGTTAGTACTCCATGCAGGAAAATCTCCCTTATTTGAAGAAAAAATTGAGCTTGTAGCATCGATGCTACAAACCATTGTCGAAGAACATGGAGATATTTCATTTGTTTCAGCTGGTTTTAAAACGAAGGTCTTTCCGATTATCCAAGGTAATAAGCAGCTAGACCAAATAATGCATCATTTAGCTGCTATAAAACCTACTGAAACTGTCAAATTTCAATTACGAGATCAGCAAGTGTTTAAGCATGTTGCAACATTACTATATGTGACGAATGAAGTATCGGATGAATTACTTCATTCTCTAGCCAATATGGTGAAAAGCTGTATTTGTTTTGTAGTAGCGGAGCAGCCACCTATGCAAACAGAGCTGGCGAAGCGTTATAAGCAAATCCAAGTTGTACATGTAAATCCAACAGATTATTACCATCTGTTCACGGAGGTGATGAAGCCGTGAAAAAATCACTAGGAAATTTTATAGAATTAGCAATAGCATACGTAATAATTTTTCTAATTTTACGTGAATGGCTTATTCCCGTAATGCAGTTAACAAATACAGGCTTGGTTCATTTATTTTTAGTGTTTATCGGTTTATCATTGGTACTCAGTTTATTTCAAGTACATCCGATATTGTCAGGATTAGTTAAATTTGGTTATATTACTTGGTTTATAGTGTTTGTTTATAGTGAAAAGCCCTTTTTTTCTGGACAGACAATACCATTTTTAATGCATGAGCTGAAATGGAATATGTCTACCATTCTTTCGGGCGATTTTGGACAAGTATCGGATTCATTTAGAACGGTGCTATTCGTTGCGCTTATTTGGATGTTAATATACCTAATTCATCACTGGATAACTGTGCGGAAAAATATATTCTATTTCTTCGCGTTAACAGTATTCTTTATTGCCACACTTGATACATTTAGTGACTATGATGGGAAGATGGCAATTGTTAAAGTTATAGTGCTTGGATTAATAATGACAGGCTTGCTTTTTGTTAAGCGTTTATGGCTTCAAACAGATGCACCGAGCAATGTCATAGGAAAGTGGAAACTGGTTATTCCAATGATCGTTTCGGTAATGCTTGTTAGTGTAGTGGCATTTTTTTTACCTAAGACAGGACCGACTTGGGCTGATCCAGTACCTTTTATTAAAGAGGTTACGGGGCAAGGGAACTTTGGAACAGGCGAAAAAACAGTTGGTTACAGCGAGGATGATAGCCGATTAGGAGGACCGTTTCAAGGTGATAACACACTAATTTTTACTGCAGCTTCCCCTGATCGTCATTATTGGCGTATAGATACAAAGGATACTTATACTTCGAAGGGCTGGATTCTTTCGGAGGGGAACTTTGGCAAAAATGTCTACCAGACCGATACCCCTATCCAAACTTCGTTACAAGTTGGAGCTCCTGAAACCGAGCGGCAGGTTCAAATGGATATTGCTGTTCCAATGCCTTTTTTAATTCAAACATATGGCATGATATCTGTTTCTACCCAAGATTCACCGCTATTTATTCAAGATGGACAAACTGAAAAAATAGCAATAGAACAACAGAATGGCGGGTCAAAATTATTATCTAACTATACGATATCTTATAGTGAGCCAGTATATAGCATGGAACAGCTCCAAATGTCTAAACCATCCACACTAAAAACAGTTGATTCGTCCTTTGACCGTTTTTTACAATTGCCAAATACACTTCCACAACGTGTAGGGAATTTAGCGAAAGAAATCACACAGGATAAAGCTTCGGTTTATGATCAAATAAAAGCAGTTGAAAAATACTTTTCATCTCATGGCTTTAGATACGATAAAAAAGAAGTAGCCATCCCGGCTGAGGGTCAAGATTATGTTGACCAGTTTTTATTCGATACTAAAGTGGGCTATTGTGATAATTTCTCAACATCAATGGTCGTGCTCCTACGTTCGGCAGGGATACCTGCACGCTGGGTGAAAGGCTTTGCACCTGGTAATCCTGGTCGAATATCAGATGGTTTACAGGAGTATCGAATTACAAATGATAATGCACACTCGTGGGTGGAGGCATATGTACCTGGAACAGGCTGGATGGAATTTGAACCGACAATCGGATTTTCAGGAAATGTGAATATCGATTATGATATTGAGCAAGACACTCCTCAGCAGGATCAAGTACTGGAGTCAGAAAAAGAACAAGAGCAAGAGCAACCAAAGAAGGATGAGCAAGAGCCGAAGAAAGAAACTTCTAGCTCAACATCGTTTAGCTTTGAGTCTGTATGGACATGGGTGAAAAAACTTACTTATGTATGGATTGCTCTAGTCATTTTAATGATCATCGCTGGTATCGCTTTGTTTATGCAACGTAAAACGTGGATACCTAAAATGCAAGTACGCGCATTTCGTAAAAAAGAAGCGGACTGGACAAATTTCGATGCTTCGTACCATGTTTTAACGAAGCAATTATCTCGTATTGGATTACGCCGGAAAGATGGCGAAACATTACGAGCATTTGCTACAAGAGTAGATGAGTCGCTAGAGACAGAAGAGATGCAAAAACTGACTGCTGTATATGAGCAACATATTTATGGCAAAGATAAACAAGAAGTTGATTTTATGAAACTGAAAGAAAGTTGGGAAAATTTAATCAATCGCACTATCGGTTGATTTTGATGGGTACAAAGAGTAAAATGAAAAAAATTATATATGATGAGGATTGCTTTCATATAAGTTCGATAATAAGGTTCGGATGTTTCTACGAAATCACCGTAAATGATTTCTCTATGAAGGTGAATGTTTTGGTTAGGTGAGAAGGTTAGTAAATCACTTTTCTTTGTTACGCATTCACCTTTATAAATTTAGAGCTTATGAACGCGTAGGAAGTTTTTACTTTCATACGCGTTTTTCTTTGAACATATGAAAAGTCCTTTAAAAATAGTAGAAGAGGTGGAAATATTGTCAGCAAGCTTATTAGAGCAAGAAAAAATCGTCGTTCTTGATTTCGGTAGCCAATTTAACCAATTGATTACGCGTCGTATCCGTGAATTTGGTGTTTTCAGTGAGTTACATCCTCATACGATTACAGCAGAAGAAATTAAAGGTATGAACGCAACAGGTATTATCTTTTCAGGTGGTCCAAACTCAGTTTATGACGAAAATGCCTTCCATGTAGACCCAGCTATTTTCGAATTAGGCTTACCAATCCTAGGTATTTGCTATGGTATGCAATTAATGGCACATACGCAAGGCGGTAAAGTTGAAGGTGCTGAAACACGTGAATACGGTAAAGCAGAAATTAAAGTAACAGCTTCAAACAAGTTATTCGGTAACTTACCAACTGAACAAATCGTTTGGATGAGCCACGGTGACCATGTAACAGAAGTACCTGCTGGTTTTGAAGTAATCGCAACAAGTGCTGCTTGCCCTATCTCAGCAATGGCAAATGTAGAGCGTAAACTATATGCAGTACAATTCCACCCAGAAGTACGTCACTCTGTATATGGTAACGACTTATTACGTCAGTTCGTATTCGACATTTGTGGAGCAAAAGGCGATTGGTCAATGGCAAACTTCATTGAACTTGAAATCGCAAAAATCCGCGAATTAGTAGGCGATAAAAAAGTATTATGTGCTCTTTCTGGTGGTGTAGACTCATCAGTTGTTGCTGTTCTAATTCATAAAGCAATTGGTGATCAACTAACTTGTATGTTCGTTGACCACAACTTAAACCGTAAAGGTGAAGTTGAACAAGTTATGAAAACATTCACTGAAGACTTTGACATGAATCTTATTAAAATTGATGCACGTCAACGTTTCATGGATAAACTTGCGGGCGTTTCTGATCCAGAGCAAAAACGTAAAATTATCGGTAACGAATTTATTTACGTATTCGATGAAGAAGCGGATAAACTTGAAGGAATGCACTTCCTAGCACAAGGTACACTGTACACAGATATCATTGAATCTGGAACTGCAACAGCACAAACTATTAAATCTCACCATAACGTTGGTGGTCTTCCAGAAGACATGCAATTCAAATTAATCGAACCACTTAACACATTATTTAAAGACGAAGTGCGCGCACTAGGATTAGAACTAGGCCTTGATGAAAAAATCGTTTGGCGTCAACCATTCCCAGGCCCAGGTCTAGGTATCCGTGTACTTGGTGAAGTAACAGAAGAAAAACTAGAAATCGTACGCGAATCTGATTTCATCCTACGTGAGGAAATCGCAAAAGCTGGTCTTGATCGCGACATCTGGCAATACTTCACGGTATTACCTGACATCCGTTCAGTTGGCGTAATGGGCGATGCACGTACGTATGACTATGCAATCGGTATCCGTGCGGTAACATCTATCGACGGTATGACTTCTGACTGGGCACGCATTCCTTGGGATGTACTAGAGAAAATCTCTGTCCGCCTAGTAAACGAAGTAAAACACGTTAACCGCGTGCTGTATGATATTACATCTAAGCCACCTGCAACTATTGAGTGGGAATAGAAGAAGAGCTGAAAACCCTTTGTTCATAAGGGTTTCAGCTCTTTTCTCTATTTTCATTGTATTGTTATTGTATTATTTGTTTTTAAACCATAGATTTTAAATTGATCTTTGGAATTAAAATAAGGTAGTTCTGTATCTGTCAAAACGAAATATAGTGTACTTTAATAATTTTTCGAGACATATTATGATCCTACGTGCAAATTTGACTTTTTCTCTTATCCTATAGGCAGAATCTTATCTTGATCCGATTTATCATTCATATAATTAGTTTTTACAGGTAAAAACAAGCCAACCAAGCCAATCCCTGCGAATAGAAGGAAACCCGCTGTGTAGGAAGCTGTTTCAATGATTCCGCCTGCTATAACTGAACCAAGAGATTGCCCGATTCCAAGGAATAAAAAGGAAAGACTGACTGCAATAGAAGGATTATTGATAAAAAGCTGGGTCCCCCATACGATAAAAACACCTGTCATGAATATATAAGTGATACCAAACAATATTCCTGAGAAATAGATCATAGTAACAGAGGGTACTGTAATCATAGCGATAGAAAAGGCCAGTATTATAAGGGTAAACCGGTAAGCCGTGGCTAAACCAAACTGTTTAATGATTCCCCCTGCAATACCACCTAGAATTCCTGAAATTCCCATCGTGATCCAAAAAGCAACACTTTCTAAATAGCTCATGTCATATTCAACCGTCAAATAACTTCTGGAAAACGTCCAATAGATCGAAGAACTTATGCCCACCAAAAAAGATGCGATTAATAAATAAACACTCCTCTTCCACTGGTTTAACAACTTGTATCCCGAAACGGACTCTTCTTTTTTTCGTGATTCATCCACCGGAACTGCCTTCCGATTCCACAACATCACTCCAATTCCAATCAGAGCAAACAAGCTATAAGATAATCGCCAATGTTCGGTGAATAACAGGACAACAGGACCGGATAGAATAAGCCCAAAGCTAGTGCCCGTGTTGATCCATGTATTTCCACGATCACGATCGTATGGCTGCAAAGTACTGGCTGCCACTTGGCTTAATGCCGGTGATGCCCATCCACTGCTCAGACCTGCGATGAATACGCCAACAGTCAGTACATAGAGATTCGGTGCAATAGCGATCGCTATCATTCCTAAGACAGCGCTGACTCCTGCCATTTGTACGACGGTATGTGCCCCGGTTCTATAAATGAAGACAGAAGAGGTCATTAAAGCCAGACAATAAGCTAAGTAAGCCAGAGAGCTAATAGCTCCCGAAGCAGCATCCGTTAATTCGAGGCTTTCAGCTATATCTGGTAAAAACATACCAAAACTAAAACGAGCGAACGCATAAGAAACGCCAATCATTGCGATTCCAGGAAAGACGATTTTTTTCATTTATTACCCCTCCTAAATAGATAGAACGATCATTATATTTTTATGTAAAAAAATAGATGCAAGATCGATGAAATCTTTAACTTGCATCCGTAACCGTGTAAAATACACGCTTCGTAAGATAAATAAGCTCTTCTCCTACCTTCTCCACGTCTTCAGTTTCAGCCATTGCCGTTGCACCTTCAAATAAAAGCGTCAGTTGCATTGCTTGCGTCTCAGTCAAACCTTTTTGTTGAAAAAACTTTAACAAGCTACTCTTATGTTGATTGACAACTTGGACGATAGGGTGGGAAGAATCGCAACCAAACTCTTCCTTTGCCCGCAAAAACAGACATCCTCTGGTTTCATTTTGCACAAGCCATCTAGCATGAGCCTTAGCCAACTGTATACATACAGACAAAAGGTCTGAACTTTCCTGAAGCTGCAACTGAGTAAAATACTTTTTTTCACGGCGTTTTAACACTTCCACTATCAATTCATCTTTAGAACTAAAATGATTATACATCGTCATTACAGCTACATTTGCTTCATTGATAATGCGTTTTAAACCAATGGAATGAAAGCCATGCTCATAAAACAATTTTTCAGCAGATTGGAGCAGGTCTTCTTTTTTCGTACTCATAAAAACCCCCCTATTAAAGATAGAACGTTCATTATATTTTTATATTAACATTAATGCAATTTATTTTGAAGAGATTCTCAAAAACTTATGACTGCATTTCACAATTTGCGAAATGATCGACATCGTGTCTGCCCTCATGCAAATAATTTTACCTATTGGACTTTTGAAACTCTTTTTTCAAAGATCATACTTGCGAAGCGTTAGATATAGTAAACTAATGAATATAAATAAGACTCTATGTCGGGGGGATGGGAATGGAAAACAATCTAGCAATGATTCATACACTTGCTATTGGTATGCCGAAAGAATTGCATTATAGTAATGGACGCTCAATGATGACAGGGATTGAAAAACGAAAAGTACAAGAAGTTTACTTGTCCGCTCGTGGATTTAAGGGGGACGATGTAGCAGATAAAAAACATCATGGTGGTCCTGACCGTGCCGTTTGTTTATATCCTGAGGAGCATTACATACAATGGGAACAGGAACTTGGTAAACCGTTGCCGACAGCAGCATTCGGTGAAAACTTAACAGTAACGAATATGTTGGAAGCGAATATTTGTATTGGCGATATTTATAAAATAGGCGATGCTGTCATCCAAATTACCCAAGGACGTGTACCATGTAGTACGATTGATAAATATACTGAGGCGAACATATTACTCAAACGTTTAATTGAAACAGGTTATACGGGCTTCCTTGCACGTGTACTGGAAGAAGGGACAATCTGTGCAGATTCAAAAATTGAATTAGTGGAAAAGCACCCTGCACGTGTTTCGGTTTTGCATTGCAACGAAGTGTACTTTAAAAACAAAGACGCACTTGCGATGAAACGTATACAAGCAGTTGATGCATTAGCAGAAGATTGGAAACAAAAATTAGAAAAAAGGATTCAGCTCTTGCAAAGTAAAGTGATGAATTAAACATATGTTGATCAAAGGAGCTCCCTGTAATCACTATATTAAAATCCTCTAGGATTCGAATGGATCCTAGGGGATTTTTTATTTTATAACTAACAATAAAACGTTCAGTCCTAACCTATTTATGCAACGATTTCTTAAAATGTGAACAATAAAAAAGAATTTTACACGAACTTTCGTATAACTTTTGTGAGAAATGTTCGGAAATAGGGTTGAAATCTGAAAAGTGAAATGATATATTACGATTGTAAATTAAATATGTCGTCGTATAATGTCGGGGATAAGGCCCGTGAGTTTCTACCAAGTTACCGTAAATAACTTGACTACGATTTTAGTTATATATACCAATGTATAGACACTAATTAATTTCTCACAATAACTGTGATGAAATGTATCGTAGACATGCGACTAGTAGAGTAGTCAGTGTGTCTTTTTTGTTTTCGATATTGAAGACGACCATACGGAGGATTTCTTTAAAATGAAAAAGTATTTCATGTTCGATGAACTAGGAACTAATTATCGCCGCGAAATAATAGGTGGTTTTACTACATTCCTTGCCATGGCTTACATTTTAGCTGTTAACCCTGGTATGTTAGAAAATGCAGGAATGGATAAAGGTGCTGTATTCGTTGCTACAGCATTAGCAGCTACAGTCGGTTCTCTGATTATGGGTATATTCGCCAAATTCCCGATTTCACTTGCTCCTGGTATGGGCTTAAACGCATTCTTTGCCTTCACTGTTGTCGGAGCTTACGGTATTCCTTGGCAGACTGGTTTAACAGGTGTTTTCTTCTCAGGGATTATCTTTATCATTCTTTCGTTAACGGGTATTCGTGAAACAGTAATTAATGCAATTCCAGTACAACTTAAATATGCAGTTTCAGCAGGTATTGGTTTATTTATAACTTTTGTAGGTTTACAAGGAGCAGGCATTATAGTTGCTAGCCAAGCTACATTGGTGACTTTAGGAACATTCACTGGTGCAACTTTACTAGCTGTATTCGGGATTGTCCTTTCAATTATTCTTATTATTAAACTACGTAGTATTGGTATTTTCCTAGGGATGGTTGTAACAGCAATTGTTGGTATGATTACAGGTGTTATTGATCCTCCTACAGCAGTTGTTTCAGCAATTCCAAGTGTGGACTCTACGTTTATGGTAGCTTTAGATCCAATTTTTCATGACTTCGGTTCATTATTAAACGTTAAATTTTTAGTAGTTGTCTTAACATTCTTGTTTGTAGATTTCTTTGATACAGCAGGAACTTTAATGGCAGTTGCGACACAAGCAGGATTAGTAAAAGATAATAAATTGCCACGTGCAAGCCGTGCATTGATGGCGGATGCTCTTGCAACAACGATTGGTTCTTTATTTGGTACATCAACAACTACAGCTTATGTTGAGTCAACTTCTGGTGTAGCAGCAGGTGCTCGTTCAGGTTTCTCTGCTGTTGTAACGGCGATGCTATTCTTGGTAGCATTATTCTTCTCACCGTTACTTGCTGTGGTTACTCCAGCAGTAACAGCGCCTGCTCTAGTTATAGTAGGTGTTCTGATGGTATCTTCATTACGTTTAATTGATTGGGATAAATTCGAAATAGCAGTACCGGCTTTCTTTACAGTAGTAATGATGCCTCTTGGTTACTCAATTGCTACTGGTATTGCAATAGGTTTTGTATTCTATCCAATAACAATGCTTTTAGCAGGTCGCAAAAAAGAAATTCACCCTATGATGTACGGATTATTCTTTGTCTTCCTTGCATACTTTATATGGGTACGCTAAGTATAAATACACAATAGAAATATAAAAAGCACCTACAATTGTTAGAAATGAAACTAACAATTGTAGGTGCTTTTCTTATAAAAACTATAAAAATATAAAACAATTTTATTGATAAAAAATCTTCATCAATTTCTGCAGTAGAAAAGGGAAGTCGCTAAGTATGAGAAATCAGGAGGAATTTAAATAAGCGTTTATAGTGTAAATGTAGAACTTATAACATTCATGTGTAGTAGATTTATATACTATAGAAGAAACTCGCTTTAGCTCCTCTCAGTGGGTGTTTGTACACCCGCTGAAATAGAGGAACTCAGTCTAAGAACGCCGCGTACTGAGGCAATTTAACTGTGCGAAGCGACGACAACAACAACAACACGCGACTGAGTAACCAACAACACGTTGGCCTAAAGCCTCCGACCGATTCCGGACGCAATTATGCCGAGGTATAATTGATTTATTTAAAATAGTTTTACTTTAATAATTCACTTGCAAACTTAATATTAAGGTGATATATTTATAAACGTTGTTACGAAAGAAACAACAACAACTAAAAAATACTAACATAAATAGTTGACATAGAGTTAACGACATGTTAAAGTATAGAAAGTCACTTAAATGTGACAAACAAATGAACCTTGAAAACTGAACAAGCAAAACGTAATCAATAAAGTTTTTAGTAGCTAACCTTGAGTTAGTGAACGAAACAAAATTTTGGACATCAAACATGATGCCAGCAAAACAATTTGAGCTAATCAAATTTCTTTTATGGAGAGTTTGATCCTGGCTCAGGACGAACGCTGGCGGCGTGCCTAATACATGCAAGTCGAGCGAACAGAGAAGGAGCTTGCTCCTTTGACGTTAGCGGCGGACGGGTGAGTAACACGTGGGCAACCTACCTTATAGTTTGGGATAACTCCGGGAAACCGGGGCTA
>NZ_JBHZDH010000071.1:0-22018 GCF_042755925.1 Lysinibacillus sp. NPDC059133
GAAGAAGAATGGCATTTGATCGCATCCGAATAAAGGGAGATAGTATTTTTCTCATAGGAAAAGATGAAACGTTACTAGAAGCAACGCTTGAGGATCTAGTAGATGAATTACTTTCGACTCGTAAAGACAAAGTTCGGTTACTGAAAGAACTTCATTTGACGAGTAAGCTTTGTGAATGGAATGATCATCATCTCCAAATGCCGATGTCGAGAAGAAGTTCGAGCTATGAAGAATTAGAATCAGAAATCATTGAAGGACATCCATATCACCCTTGTTTTAAATCCAGAACCGGTTTTACGATCGACGACCATAAAGACTATGGCCCTGAGGCAAAACAATCTTTTACCCTTCAATGGGTTGCAGTGAGAAGAAGCTACGTACGAATTTCAGTTCTTGAAGAGGAAGAGAACTTTTGGAAAAGAGAGCTAGGGCATTTGCTGTGGGAAGACCTTCTTGCAACGCTTTCGGTATTCGATGGAACATTTGAAGAATATACGTTCTTTCCGGTTCATCCTTGGCAATGGCATAACATGAAGCAAGAACTAGCTGGATTAATGGAGCAAAAAGATTTAATACCTCTAAATGTGAAAGGTGATTACTATAGGGCAACCCAATCAGTACGAACATTATGGAATTTTTCAAATCCAAAAAAGGCGCAATTAAAATGCTCGATGAATATGGTGAATACCTCTTCATTACGAAAGTTACATTCTCATGCTGTTTGTGCCGCTCCTCATATTTCAGCATGGCTTAAACGGGTGATTCAATTAGACGACTATTTACATAATGAAGCGTCTCTTATTGTACTGGAAGAATATGCAGGGATTATTTTTGAACCGAATGTAAAAAAGCATAGCAGCAAACTAGAAGGTCAGCTTGGCTCCATATGGCGAGAAAGTGTGCGCTCGTATATGAAGGATGAAGAGGAAGCGGTACCGTTTACTGTACTAATGATGATGGAGAGAGGTGGGCGTACATTTATTGATGATTGGCTTTGCCGATATGGAACGGAGGAGTGGATAAAACGCTTGATCGAAGTGAGTGTTATTCCTGTGTGGCACTTGCTAGTCGCACACGGTATTGCTGTTGAGGCACATGCGCAAAATATGATTTTATTACATCAAAATGGGTGGCCAACTCGAGTTGTACTGAGGGATTTCCATGACAGTATCGAATATATGGAAGAATTCATTGCAGACAGAAGCCTCGTTCCAGACTTTGAAACGGTACACGAACGTTTTAAAGATGCACCTGTCGATCATTATTATTGGATGTCTTCTGTAGAGGCTTTACGAGAGTTAGCTATGGATACACTATTCGTGTTTCATTTAAGTGAACTATCTTATTTGCTAGAAGAGCAGTATGGATTTGCAGAAACACGTTTTTGGAGTCTAGTTAAGAACGGAATACAGAAGCACTTTGAACGTTTTCCATCATTATGCTCAAGAAATGAACAGCTTCAGCATACTAGCACACATATTTATGTTGAATCTTTGCTAACAAAGAAAGTTCAAAATCAAGAAGAAGGTAATTTTCGACATATCGTCAACAATACGTTGGCGCAAGCGGATGAAAAGGGGAAATGATGATGTTTTATGTCAATGATCAATTTTATACAGTAGAAGATATCGAGAAGCAGTTTGAACTATTTGAAAGCTTACCTCATCTAAGGGAGTGTAACAATCGCAGGCTAGCTATTTGTACGGATGATACTTTCCAATATATAGCTCTTTGTTTATACATTCGCGGAAAAGGTGGATCAGTTGTCCCAATCCATCCTGCGACGCCAAAAGAGGGCTCTATACGGCTTGCTTCTTCAGCACGTAGTCATCTTTTGTTGTTCCAATCAATCGATTCTTTCATCGAACTATCAAATCATTCCAATAACCAAGAAGGCGTATTAGTTCAAATGAGCTCAGGTACAACAGGAGCTCCAAAATGTATTGAACGAACGTGGAGTTCAGTGGAAGAAGAGATTGAAAGCTATGTGAAGGCGTTACCTGTTGATCCCTTGACAAATTCTGTTGTTGCTTGTCCGGTTACTCATTCTTATGGATTCATTTGTGGTGTCTTAGCTTGCATAAGAAGGGGAGCAAAGCCGGTTATTATTACGAATAGTAATCCTAAATATATTTTGAAAAAGCTAAAAGAATATCCTAAGCACATACTCTATGGGGCTCCAGCGTTACTTTATACATTAAGTAAATTATTACCTATTGATCAACAATTTGATCGCGTGATGACGTCAGGAACTGTGATGCCACATAGCTGGTTGACATCGTTAAGAGAGAAATCTAACCAAGTACTACAGCAGTATGGATGCTCTGAATCAGGGTGTGTTGCGATTCACCCTAGTGTGGAAGATCCGAAAGAAATGGGTTATCCCCTTCCTCATGTGAAGGTGACAGCTGGTAATAAACAAACACCGAGCGAAATTATCATTGAAACGTCTATACAAACGATCTATACGAAAGATCTTGGCTATATAGAGGATAATGTTCTTTCTTTTCTTGCAAGAATAGATGACACGATTAATGTAGCAGGCTTGAATGTGTATCCGCAAGAAGTTGAAAACGTGTTAATGGATGAGCCAAGGATAGTCGAAGCAGTCGTATATAAGAAACAAGACAACTTATCAGGAGAGCGAGTATGCGCACTATATGTGTCTACTGAACCGATCGATAATATGGAACTTAGAGAATGGTGCCGGAAATTTCTCGCGCCACATCAAATTCCGATGGAGTTTGTGTTTGTTCATGAAATTGAAAAGCTACCTAACGGAAAAGTAAGTAGAAAAAAACTTGGAGGCATACCAGTATGACGCGCCAACAATTGATCAAGAGCATCTATGATATTATGGAAAATTCATTAGAGTTGCAGACATTGTCCTCTTTTAATGAAGATGCCCGATTAAATGAGGATTTGTATATGGATTCAATTATGGTCCTTCAACTGATTCTTCATATAGAGTTGGATCTTGGCATTTCCATTCCCGATGAGGTTCTCGTTCCGAAAGATTTCAAAACAGTAGGAACACTAGCAAGTTTTTTAGAAAAACAGCAAAAGGTAGAATAATCGGAGGCTAAAAATGATAAAAGTTCATTGTTTTGTAAGCTGTGTTTGTGAGGTTATTAAGAAAACGAAAGGCGTCGATCATAGGCCCTACTATTTTGGAGTATGGGACGCAGATTTTGATGTGCTTGATAACGGAGTGCTAGCATACCACTCTGATCAAATTGATCATCATTTCTTTCAAACATGGTATGAAATGCTCTATGGAATCAAGCTTTACAAATGGTATGACGAAAAGCAATCAAAACAAGGAAATATAAACAAACTGCTAGGATTATTAGAGAATAAATCTTCACATCAACAGGTGATGGTGATGCTGGATTTATCGATGCTTCCAGAGCGAGAGAATAAATTTCATCAACGTCCATTCCCTCATTATGTGATGCTAGAATCGACAGAAAATGAAGAAGAATGGTTTATGTATGACCCTGATTTTCGCTGGGAAGGGATTTTACCGAAGGAGAGAATTTTAGCTGCAATTCAAGAACCAACTGTCGGAGGTGGCTATTACTTTGATGCAAAAACGATTATTCCTCCAACTACAGAGACGGTTGAAGCCTATTTTAATACATGTATAAAGCTTCATTGTAATCCGTTGACAGATGCAATTACCGAAATTATTAAAGAGTATATCGAAGGAAAAGAAAAAGAAAGGATGTCAAAACTTCCGACTGCATTAAAACAATTGCCGGTTATAGCGATTAGAAAGTATGCATATGAGCATGCGTTTGCATTTTTTTGGGAAGCACTTGGCCGCGAAGAGGAAGGCTTTGACACATGGTGTAATGAAATTGAGCGTCTAGTGAATGGCTATACAACGATTCAGTATCGAGCGATGAAGATTGCGCTGACGGAAAATTTGTTACTAGCGGAAGATATTTTTGTGAAGTTAGAAGAACAAAATCTCCTTGAGTTCAAGATTAAGCAAGGATTACAAGAATGCTTTCGAGCATGGTTAACATTACAGCACAAGAAAGAGGTTATAATATGAAACTATCTATCTGTACAATCTCGTTTCGGCACCATCTCCACTCGATTGACCAATTAGCCCAATTTGCAAAAACGCAAGGTTTTCAAGGAATCGAGCTCTGGGGTGTTCATGCAAAGAACTTGGCAGATGAACTTCATTATGGAGCAGATTGGCTAAGCTCCTACGGTTTGGAAACGAGCATGCTTAGTGATTATTTGCCATTAGAAGCACCAGTTTCTGTGATGATGGCTGAAACAGAGAGGTTATCTTCACTTGCAAGGCGCTGGGGAACAAATAAGATTCGTACATTTGTAGGAAAGAAGGGCAGCTCAGACACGAGTACAAAAGAAAGGGAAGAACTTATTTTTAGACTTAGAATGCTCTGTGATTATCTTGAGTCAAAAGGACAATATTTGCTTGTTGAAACTCATCCGAACACATTGACAGATAATCTACCTTCAACAATGCAGTTACTCGAAGAAACGAATCACTCAAGCCTACGAGTGAACTTTGACGTTTTACATATATGGGAATCAGGGATGGACCCTATTGTCGCCATGAAGCAACTTCGTCCTTATATCTCACATTTTCACTTTAAAAATATTGCCTCACGTGCACAACTTGGTGTTTTTGCTCCTAACAATGTTTATGCTGCAGCAGGGTCTAGAGAAGGAATGGTTCCATTGTTTGAAGGTGCAATTGATTATAATGAATTCCTAGCAGAAGTAGATTCAAACATGGAGGCAGATGCGTCATTGGAATGGTTTGGAGCCAATGTGAAGAGCGTATTAGCAAAAGATGTTCAGGAGGTTAAGAAGGCAATGCAGGTGGTGCAAATATAAGGCTGTTTAAAACATATGCATGAATCACAAGAATGGTATTTAAAGAGAAGGTATAAGCTATTTAACTAGCACGAATAGGTACACTCGGGAGCAATAAGCCAATTTGATGCAGATCAGAATAAGAAGTTAAAAAAACAAACTTAAATAAAATACAGTAATATTTGTACTTGAGCTTTCTAAACATTCCTCTTCATAGAGGTTCATATAAACTCCCCCAATGGAGAAACATTTACTTTAGAAAAAACTACACTTCCAATAGCTGATGAAATGTTCCACTCGTACGAAAATCGCTATGTTCCAATAGGTACATAGCGATTTTTTGTGCATTTTTCAATACAATCAAAGAATTGTCCCCTGGTGAATGGGATGATAATAAGGATACGTATTACACTCCTGGTACAAAGATTTTAGTAAGTGATATTTTAGATTGTTTAAAGTAAGATAGTAGTAAGGTATTTTACACTAAACTCAACTAATCTGATTAGTTGAGTTTTATGTTTATATATATAAAGCTACTAAAATATTTTAAAGAAGATGTGATGATTAATGGGGAAAATCGCCATTTTGGCAGAGAAACCATCTCAAGCAAGAGCTTATGCAGACGCATTTAAAATTAAACAAAAAGAGAAAGTATTTATTGAATTGGAACCTTGTTCTACTTTTCCTGAAGGTGCAGTAATTACCTGGGCAGTTGGTCATTTAGTTGAATTAAAGGAACCAAAAGAATATCAAAAGGAATGGGAGAAATGGTCGCTTGGATCATTACCTATCATTCCACAAAAATTTGAAGATAAAGTTGTCTCTAAAATGTATTCACAATTTAATGCTGTAAAAAAAATCTTTAGTGATCCGCAAGTAACAATGATTTATAACTGCTGCGATAGTGAACGTGAGGGTTCAAATATCTTCTACTCACTTTTAAAAATGACGAAAGTAAATAAGCCTGTTAAACGATTATGGATCAATTCATTAGAGGTTGAGGAAATTCGAAAAGGTTTTAATAATATGCAAAGTAATGAGCGTGATTTGCTCATGTACCAAGAAGCAAAAACACGTCAAATTAGTGATTGGTTAGTAGGCATGAACTGTAGTCGCCTATATACGCTACTTTTACAAAAAAATGGCTTTAAGGGTAGTATCTCCATCGGACGTGTGCAATCGCCAACCGTATATTTAATTTATAAAAGACAACAGGAAATCGAACATTTCAAACCTGAAAATTTTTATGAAATTGAAGGGGTTTTTAAAGCACAAAATGGTGTATATAAAGGAAAGGCAAAGTTAAAGACAAAAGAGCGTACAGAGGCTGTGCAGTTATTGCAACAACATGGGGTTGAACCGACGGATACAGGTCTAATTACGAGTGTAACGAACAAAATGAAGCGTATTGCACCACCCAAACTACATGCGTTATCAACATTACAAGCCACCGCCAATAAACGTTGGAAATACAGTCCGTCGCATGTGTTGAAACTTACGCAATCACTTTATGAGAAAAAGCTCGTTTCTTACCCACGTACCGATTCACAGCTCATTACACATAATGAATTTGCCTATTTAAATGAATCATTGGCAAAATATCAGCAGCTCGTTGGAAAGTCATTTAATGCGATAAATCGAGGGAATAACAAACGATACGTCGACAGTGCCAACGTTGGGGAGCACTATGCTATTATTCCAACGAAAAAAGTGCCGACAGAAAAAGCATTACAATCAATGAATGCTGATGAACGAAATATTTATTTCGAAATAGTCAATACGACACTCGCCGTGTTTCACCAAGATTATGAATACGATGAAAAAACGATTATAACGAATGTCAAAAATTTAGAGTTTAAAACGGTAGGGAAAACAGAACTTGTAAAAGGTTGGAAAGAATTGTTTTCAAGTGAAAAAGAGTTGCAGGAGCGGGAAAAGTCGTTACCTGTCGTATTCCAAGATGAGATAGTACAAAGTAAGGTTTCTATTCTAGAAGGTACGACAACGCCTCCTAAGCCTTATACAGAAGGGCAACTCATTACGATGATGAAAACATGTGGTAAATCAGTTGAGGATGAAGAGGAAATCGAGGTGCTGAAATCGATTGAAGGTATTGGTACAGAAGCAACTCGGAGTGGCATTATAGAGACGATTAAAAAGCATGGATTTATTGAAGTGCGAAAAAACATAGTGAGTATTACACCTAAAGGGGAGCTTTTATGTCGGGCAATTGCAGGGACATTACTTTCAAGTCCATCTATGACTGCAAAATGGGAAATTTACTTAAATAAAATTGGTCGTGGGGAAGGCTCTGCTAAACATTTTATTGAAAGCATAGGCAAGTTTGTTAATCAATTAATAGCGGAGGTGCCTAAACAGTTAGAGTCGCTCACGATTGAAGCTGAGCAGTTTAAACCAGCTGCTGTGAAAGATATTGTGACGTGTCCGACATGTAAAGTAGGAAAAATAGGTTTGCGTAAAAGCTTTTATGGTTGTTCGAATTATAAAAATGGTTGTAAGCAAACGTTCCCAGGGAGGCTATTAGGAAAAAAACTAACTGAAAAGAACATTAATGATTTATGTAAGATTGGTAAAACAGCCGTGGTTAAAGGGTTTAAATCAAAGAATGGTAAACAATTTAATGCATCACTCCGTTTGGTAGAAGGAAAAATTGAATTTGAGTTTAATGCAAAGTAAAAGTGGAAGAGATTTAAATTTCATAGTTGAAGCATTAAGAAAAGATAAAGGGCACCATTCTATCAGTTCCTTTTTAAACTGATGCATTGGTGTAATGAAATTCAACTAACGGAACAGATTAGTTGAATAAGAATAATTGTAGTATGCATGAAGTAAATAATTTCTGTAACACCAATACTATAATGCTAATAATTCTACATTTGTCATAGAAAAAATTAGTGGTCTTCTTTTTGTATTGAATTTTAGTTTAGAATAGTATAAAATTTACAAAATTGCATATAAAAAGCTATGAAAAGAAGAGTAAACATACGTACTATCTACAGAGACCTCTGGTAGCTGAAAAAGAGGGATAGGAAATGTGTTGAAACAAGCCTTTGAGCTGTGCATTGGATTTGTTTGTTGGAACAATGATGGTGCAACGTATTCTCACGTTAAAGAGATAGAGTATCGCAGGTGATTTTTTCACAAAGCTGTACTCGATAAGGCTTCTGCAGCAATGTAGAAATAAACTGGGGTGGCACCGCGATATGACTCGCCCCCAAGATAACTATCTTGGGGGTGAGTTTTTTTATTTTGTTTTACAAAAAAATAAAATAGGAGTGGTGATTATGTCCAGATGGAAGTATCCTTTAATACTATTAGGAGGAATAGGCATTTCGAATGTGGGTGCATGGGTTTACCTAATCGCACTAAATTTAATTATTTTGAATGAAACAGGTTCCCCATTTGCAATTGCTTTATTATATATACTTGGTCCAATTGCAACTATATGTTCTAATGCTTGGTCAGGTAGTTTAATTGATCGGGTAAATACACGGCGACTTATGATGGGATTAGACATTTTCCGAGCAATATGTATTGCGTTAATTCCATTTTTACCTTCACTTATTTATGTTTATGTACTAGCGTTTATCATTAATATGGGAAGTGCTATTTTTCAACCTACATCTATGGTTTATATGACTAAACTTATACCAGAAAAAGATCGGCAACGCTTTAATGCACTACGTAGTTTTATCAACTCTTGTGGTTCACTAATAGGTCCTGCTATTGCTGGGATTTTATTTTGGATGGGTACTCCTTATACTGCCATTCATGTAAATGCAGTGGCTTTATTTTTTTCAGCACTTATTATAATGCTGCTACCTAATGTTGATTCAAGACTCAAAGAGACAGAGGGGCAAAGATTTACATGGGATTTGATAAAAAATGATTTTCGGATTGTTTTTAATTTCAGTAAGGACAATATCTATGTCACAAAAATATATTTATTATTTAGTTGCACTACTATATTCATGACTGCAATAGATTCTCTCGAGGCAGCCTTTGCTAAAGGCGTACTTTCAATATCAGACACCAATTATGGGTTTTTATTAAGTGTCTTTGGAGCTGGAATAATAATAGGATCCATTATTAATTCAGTATTTTCAAAACAACTTGCCGTTAATCTTTTAATAGGTATTGGTACCATCTTTACCTCAATGGGTTATATAGTACTTTATAGTTCGAGTGGCTTTTTTAGTGCAGTGCCTGGTGTATTTTTAATTGGGTTTGCTGTAACGTTTGCAAATACAGGGTATTTGACTTTCTACCAAAATCATGTTCCTGTGAGGATGATGGGCAGATTCGGAAGCATCTTTAGTGTCATTGAAGCAGGTTTCATTGTTGCTTTAACGGTTTTAATAGGTTTAGCTGCTGAATTAACTTCGATCCGTCCTGTGGGGTTAATAGGTTCATTTGCCTTCTTCTTATTAGGGTTATTGGCATTAAAAGCTGTATCAGGTACAAAACGGAGGGAATATTTTAATAAAGGTGCTTCTTCTTTAAACAGTTAATTATAAAAAGGTTTGAATCACACTTTACTATGTTGTGTACTTTATTGTGAGTGGAGTTTTCTGTCAGTTTTGAAAAGGGCAGAAGTGCTGAATTAAGGTATTAGGAAAATTATTAAAATCGTATAAAGGGGTCGAATAAATGAAATACATTGAATCCGAAAAGGTCACTGAAGAAGAAAAAGAACATATTTTTCAAGAGTTATTAAAATACAATCTTGATAACATTGAAGATAAGGTAGTAAAAGATATTGGTCTTTTTGTAGAAGATGAAGAAGGAAATAGAGTTGCGGGGTTGATTGGTGATACACATGGAAATTGGTTTTAAAAATAGTGAAGATGTGACACTCAGCAAAGTAACACGAACAAAGAAGAAATTTGAAGCAGTGGGGAAATGCCCATTATGTGGTCATAGCGTGATTGAAGGACAAAAAGGCTTCGGCTGCAGTAACTGGAAAAAGGGCTGTAAATTTGTCATCTGGAAAAACGATAAATTTTTAGCCACGATGAAGAAGAAGCCTACCAAAACAATGGTGAAGAAATTGCTAGCCGATGGAACGGTATTGGTAAAAGGCTTAACAAGTAAAAAAGGTTCTAAATTCGATGCTTAATTAAAATATGAAAAAAATACAGACAACGAATATTTTAGTTGAAAGATGGAATTTGAAAAATAAGGATATAAATTAAGCATTTATGAATCTTTCTGAATTAATTTTCACTACCCTTTTAAAAAGAAAATCCTTTGTATTTTTATAATTTCCATTTATAAAAATAGATAACCAAAAAAAACGGAATGAAAGATTTGTTAGTAGATAATGTAGAGTGTTGCCCTCACTGATATTGAATATCGAGAAGAAAGAGATTACTAATAGCGTACTATGAGGAATTTGTATAGTAAGGTAAGATAAATTATTATCTAAATTTATTTTATTTTTCCAATAGTAATTAATGTTTAATGGTTCTATTTTCTAGCTATTAATATCTCGTTTATTACTATTTTTGCTTTAATGTAATATATAATATAATTGCTATCTGGAAAATATTCTGATATTGTTCCTCTTATAACTTAATAATTTTTGTTGGTGCGAATGACATTGTTCGTTTGCTTAAAAGGGAAATCGGTGCAAATCCGATGCTGTCCCGCAACTGTAATGGAGAGTCTATACAATATGTCACTGTAGCGAGCTATGGGAAGGCGTATAGATGATGAACCTAAGCCAGGAGACCTGCCAATAAAAGTAACAAACTTACATAGAACCACGAGGATGGTTGTAGTGACTGGGAAGAGACGCCCTTTATTTAACTATGACATCCTCTTGTAGACAAGGGGATTTTTTTATGCCCTAAGAGAGGAGAGCGTTTTGAAAAATCCAACAACAAGAAAAATCAACCTACTCTTATTAGTATTGACTGGTGTCGTTCTAATATCAATGACGTTAGCGATAATGGTAGGCTCTGTGTCTATTACACCTAGTATTGTATGGCGTATTATTTTGTCGCATATCCCGTTCAATCCACTTGGCATTACAGAAGATTGGAGTCGTTCGCAGGAAATCATCATATGGCAAATTCGTACTCCCCGCGTAGTACTTGCCATAATAGTCGGAGCGGGTCTTGCAATTTCGGGAGCTGCTATACAAGCTTTAGTTCGCAACTCAATCGCAGACCCATATATTTTAGGTGTATCTTCCGGTGCATCTGTCGGGGCGACGTCTGTTATTTTACTTGGCGCTTTTTCATTTTTAGGTATGTATGCGCTATCACTTGCGGCTTTTATAGGTGCGACGATTGCAGTACTAATCGTGTTTTTCTTAGCACGAGTTGAGGGGCGAATTTCAGTTATTCGATTATTATTAGCTGGAATTGCCGTGTCACTAGTTTTGTCAGCAATGACGAATTTTATGCTGATGATGGCGAAAGAAGAGGGCGGCATAAAGGCAGTGATGTATTGGATGATGGGAAGTCTGGCTGGAGCGAAATGGGTAAATTTAATGATTCCGTTCGTTGTTTTAACGGTCGTCTACGTAATTTTACGTCTTCATGCACGTCATTTGAATTTACTTTTACTAGGCGAAGAATCTGCTGTTACGCTGGGGGTTAATTTAGAGAAATTTCGATTGCTACTAATTCTATTAATTTCCCTATTAACAGGTGTCCTTGTTGCTATAAGTGGTGCAATTGGCTTTATAGGCCTGATTATTCCACATATCGTACGCATGATTGTCGGCTCAAATTATAAGTTTGTACTGCCAGTCAGTGCATTAATTGGTGCGATATTTTTAATATGGGCTGATGCAGCTGCGCGCATTGTGATTGCACCTGAGGAAATGCCGATTGGAATTATTACTGCTTTATGCGGATGCCCATTTTTTATATGGATGTTGCGTAAGCAAATGTATTCTTTCGGGGAGGAGAATTAGATGGTATACGTAGCAAAAAACCTTACTTTTGCCGTGCAGCAGGTGAAAATATTAAACAATGTTTCTGTACATATTCAAGAACGCGAGTTTGTGGGCATAATTGGTCCTAATGGCAGTGGGAAATCGACCCTATTAAAAAATATGTACCGTATGCTACAACCTCAAGAGGGAGAAGTATTTTTATTTAATGAAAATATTTACAAGCAATCTTCAAAGGAGATAGCAAAGCAACTAGCCGTCGTAGGGCAGGAAACACCAGTGCTTTTTGAGTTCACTGTTAAGGACCTTGTTGCAATGGGACGTACACCGCATAAAAGGCTTGTGGAAGTGGATACAAAAGAAGATCTAGCTATTGTCGAGGAATCGATGCAGCAAGCAGGCGTACTGCATTTAAGTGAACGTACTTTTAGTTCATTATCTGGTGGTGAGAAAAAACGAGTCGTTGTTGCAAGGGCTTTGGCGCAACAGGCTAAGGTCATGGCATTAGATGAGCCAACGAATCATTTAGATATTCAGCATCAACTCCAGCTCATGGATTTAATACAGAGCTTGCCGATTACGGTCATTGTAGCCTTGCATGATTTAAATATTGCAGCAACTTATTGCGATAAAATTTATGTTTTAAAGGACGGAGAAATTGCGGCGTATGGAACTCCGTTTGATGTATTAACACCCTCATTGCTACAAAAGGTGTTTGGTGTACATGCGGAAGTTAATGTACATCCTGTTACGAAAAAGCCGCATATTTATTATATATCTGAGCAATTTTTTTAGTTAGTTTATGAGTCTTAGATTTCTTTCTATATATTTTTTAGAAAAAAGGAGAAGTAGACATGAAGACATTAAAAAGCATATGGCTTGTTCTTGCAATCGCAATGCTAAGTATTTTAGCGGCTTGTGGTAACGAGGAAAAACAGGATTCAGCATCGCAAAGTGAACAAGTAGAACCAGCAAAAGCAGGAGCAACGGAAGTAACGATTGACAATAACGATACGACACAAGTCTATTCGCAAGCACCTAAAAAAGCAATTAGCTTAAATCAGCATGTGACAGAGATTATGCTAGCGTTAGGCTTAGAGGATTCAATGGTCGGAACAGCATATTTAGATGATGCAATTTATCCACCGTTACAGGCAGCTTATGATAAAGTTCCGGTACTAGCTGAGCAATACCCAACAAAGGAACAAGTGATTGATGCAGGAGCAGATTTTTTATATGCAGGCTGGAAAAGCGGGTTTGGTGAGAAGGGTGTCGGAACACCAGAAGAACTAGAAGCACTTGGCATCCACACTTATTTACATACTTCTTCAAGCATTAAAAATCCTAAGTTAGAGGATATTTTCAGCGATATTCGTAACATCGCTAAGATATTCCATGTGGAAGAGCGTGGAGAAAAGTTAATTGAGCAAATGACAAAAGATGTAGAGGACATTCGTACGAAGCTTCCGCAAGAGGAGGGGAATTTACGTATTCTTGTATTTGATAGTGGTGAGAAAGAAGTTTTCACTGCTGCACAAAACTTCATGAATGAACTTGTGACAGTAGCAGGTGGAAAAAATATTTTTGGGGATGTTGAGTCTGGCTGGACAACCGTTTCAAAAGAAGATGTAGTTGAGCGCAACCCTGAAGTTATCGTTGTAATTGACTATGGTTCAACTACTGCTGAAGAAAAAATTAATTTCCTAAAAAATGATCCGGCACTAAAAGAAACGGAAGCGGTATTAAACAAACGTTTCGTTATTTTACCACTATCAGCAGCGTCTGAAGGTGTTCGTGCGGCTGAAGCAATTCGAATTTTGGCACAAGGATTTTATCCAGAAAGCTTTCAATAAAGAAGAGGAGCTAGCCATGTGCTAGCTTTTTTTATAGGAGGAGGGTAAAAATGACTATAAATGCTTTTAGCCATAATATTCCTGAAAAAACATTTGCTAAGTTAAACAGAGAAGGTGAATTTACGCGACTTGCTGTGAGTCCTGGCATTATCAACAAACATTATACACCAGCACAATTTCAAACAATCGCAGAGGTAGTCGGAGTGAGTGGCGCTATTAAATATTCTGCGTCCTACAATATACTACTATCCGTACCAACAATAGAATTATCGACAGCCAAAAGGAAGTTGGAAAAGGCGGGCTTATATATTGCAAAGCAAGGACAGATTGTAACTATGAAGGCTTGTGATTTTTGTGATGGCGATAAAATGGAGGCAGCACAGATTACAGAGGAGCTGTATCAGCAGCTTGAAGGCTTAGAAGTACCAAGCAGGATTCGCATTAATATGAATGGCTGTGCATCAGCTTGCTATAATGCCGTTTATGATGATATTGGGCTTGTATATCAGAAAGATAGCTTTGATGTGTATTTAGGGGCTGTTCCGATGGGCAAAAATGCACAGGCAGGGGAGCTGTTTGTGAAAAAAGTGCCTGTACAGCATATCGAAAATCTTTTACAGGAAATAATTAGGGTCTACAAAGAACTTGCTCGCCAAAAGGAACCATTTTATAAGTTTTACAAGAGAACAAAAGCAGCAGACTACTGGCAAACAATAAAAAATTACCCAGATTATCAAATGTTATGAAAATAGTACCGTGGATTCTAGGAGGATATGATGAGCTACATACAAACAATTCGTAGCTGATTAGAAATGAAATGCTAATGACTGTAGCCTACCAAAATAATGGTGAAGAAATTGCTAGCTGATGGAACGGTATTGGTAAAAGGCTTAACAAGTAAAAAAGGTTCTAAATTCGACGCTCATTTAAAATATGAGAAAAATCCAGATAACGAATACTTTAGCTGGAAGATGGGGTTTGCTGAAAATAAGGATTAAGGTATTAATTCTCTACTACCTTAAAATTCCAAAATGAAATAGGATAACGTGTTCTATAGAACATGCTATCCTATTTTTATACAAAATAGATATAATGAATAGATATTCAAAAAAATGTATATTAGATATAATATCATTAGTTGTTTTTATTCGTCAGGGGATAAAGCCTGCAGGCGTAGTATAGTAGGTAGACTAAGTTACTATAAATCTTTAAAAGGAGATATCTGATGACTACTATTAGAGAAATTGGAAGCTTATGTGTTACTGATAGAGATGGCCACATTATTAATCATTCAGACTGGAATAAAATCAACCCAATTTTTCTTCCTGTGATATACGATGTGGTTAATACGTATTCCACTCATCTTCAAAATGACCTACATAGTGTATACATAAGAGGATCCATTCCAAAAGGGACGGATTTGGAACTCCTTTATATTCTTTCCTTTTCTAAATTAGATATGTAAAATTAAATGCCTAACTAAACTGCAAAAAAATCGTTTCTTCCAACGAATTTCAAGCTGTAATTTTTTTGTATTCTGGCTTAGAAAAGTGAAAATGAACATTGTTATTTTGTCATTTCTTAGCATACTTTATTTCAAAGTAACAAGAAACATCGGTTAATTAACTACGTTTATGATGAAAAGTAAAACCACTTATTTTCATAACTAAAAAGTGGTTTTGCTTTTTTGTTGAATTTTTTGCAGTCAATATGGCAAACTGAATACGGAGATAAATCTGAACATGATCCATCTTTCACCTAATGGCATAAGCGTCTTACGAATAAATTGTTAAGTACGCCATGCTACATATAGGGGACTCTATAAACTTGTTTTATATACTAAAGTTAGCAGGCTAACAGTTAGGGGGTAGAAAATTGAGCAAAAGGAGATCAGTTGGGTTAGAGTTGCGTACATTGTCACTCTTAATGAGAAGACAATTGGATCAAACCATATGTACTATGCAAACGGAAAGAGATAACCTTACTGCAATGCACGGTTGGACGATTAGTTATCTTTACAAAAATCAAGATACAGATGTGTTTCAAAAAGATTTTGAACGAGAATTTTCTATTCGCAAATCAACAGCGTCTAGAATACTGAAATCTATGGAAAGAAATGGATTGATTACTAGGCAAACTGTTCCCTATGATTCAAGACTCAAAAAAATTGTCTTAACAGAAGATGCGTTGAAAATACATGATAGTATCATGACACGTAGAGTAATGCTTGAACAACAATTACTAACAGGTATCCCGGAAGAGAAACTTGAAGTTTTTTTTGAAGTGATGGATGCTATGAAAGAGAATCTGGAATCTTGATGAAGATGCTATTTTGAATTATTTTTTACTATATAGTTAGCATGCTAACTAAATTGAGGAGGACTGCAAACATGTTGAAAATATTTAAATACTTAAAACCAAAAGAATGGACGCTAATTGTAGCCAGTATTGTGTTCATTGTAGGGCAAGTTTGGCTGGATTTGAAGTTGCCGGATTATATGGCTAAAATTACGACCCTTGTACAAACAGAGGGCAGTAAAACGAGCGAGATATGGACAGCTGGAGGGAAGATGCTTTTATGTGCCCTTGGCAGTATGATATTGGCAATCATCGTGGGCTATTTTGCGGCAAAGGTAGCAACGTCTCTTTCGAAGGAATTGCGAAAAGGAGTATTTAACAAAACGCTATCTTTCTCTATGGAGGAGATTAATGGTTTTTCAATCGCAAGTCTAATTACTCGTTCTACTAATGATATAACGCAAATACAGCAAACTGTTGCAATGGGTCTCCAAGTGATGATCAAGGCTCCTATCCTTGCAACATGGGCTATTTTGAAGATCATGGGGAAAAGTTGGGAGTGGTCAGCGGCAACAGGAGTAGCTGTCATTGTTTTACTTATTTTGATAGGTAACCTAATCATCTTTGTGCTACCGAAATTTAAAGTCGTTCAAAAACTGACAGATAATCTTAACCGAGTAACAAGAGAAGGTTTAACCGGTATTCGTGTTGTTCATGCTTATAACGCACAAGGGTATCAGGAAGAAAAGTTTGAAGAAGTAAATAACAATTTAACTGATACAAATCTTTTTGTGAACCGCCTTATGGCCCTTATGCAACCGGGGATGGGTCTGATTATGTCGGGTTTAACCCTTTCAATCTATTGGATTGGAGCGCATTTAATTAATAATGCAGCGGGTGTGGATAGAATTGGTAAGTTTAGTGATATGGTCGTATTTTCATCTTATGCAATGCAGGTAGTTATGGCATTTATGCTATTATCAATGACATTCATTTTGCTACCGAGAGCAGCAGTATCTGCAGCACGGATTAATGAAGTACTAAATACACCTCAGACAATTATTGATGGAGAAATAAAATCGTCGCCTAAGGGAATCGAAGGTGAAATCGAACTGCGTAATGTTAGTTTTAAATATCCTGATGCAGAAGACTATGTTTTAAAGGATATTAGCTTTACAGCACATAAAGGCGAAACTGTTGCTTTTATCGGTTCTACGGGTAGTGGTAAGAGTACGCTGATTAATTTACTCCCAAGATTTTACGATGCTACGGAGGGAGAGGTATTAGTCGACGGCATTAATGTGAAAGAATATGCACATGAAGCTCTTTATAATAAGCTTGGCTACGTTTCTCAAAAAGCCGTATTATTTTCAGGTACGGTAAAATCTAATGTTGCCTACGGTGATAACGGTCAGACTTCATCAACAGATGAGGAAATCAAAAAAGCGGTGGAAATTGCTCAAGGGCAAGAATTTGTGGAGAAAATGGACGGTGAATATGAAGCGGCTATTTCGCAAGGCGGAACAAATCTTTCAGGAGGACAGAAACAACGTCTTTCTATTGCAAGAGCAGTGAATAGAAACCCAGAAATCTTTATTTTTGATGATTCGTTCTCTGCCCTAGATTATAAAACAGACCGTCAACTTCGTTCTACCTTGAAAAAAGAAACGAAAGGTGCAACTTCTTTGATTGTGGCACAGCGAATTGGAACGATTAAAGATGCTGATAAAATCATTGTTCTTGATGAAGGTAAAATTGTTGGTATGGGGACACATAGTGAATTATTGAAAACTTGCAACACTTATCAGGAAATTGCCTATTCGCAGCTATCGAAGGAGGAGTTGGAAAATGAGTAATACACAAACAAATAAGCCCCGAAGAGGTCCAGGTGGTCCAGGTGGTCCAGGTGGTCCAGGTCCTATGATGGCTCCTGGAGAAAAGCCAAAGAATTTTAAAAAGCCTATGGGAAAGTTGATTGCCTATTGTAAACCTTATTTACCAGCCATCATCTTTGCCATTGTATTGGCAGTTGTAGGAACAATTTTCACGATCATTGGACCAAATAAGCTGAGTGAGATCACCGATTTGATAATGGATGGCATGACTGGTGAGATTGATATTACGGCAATAGGAAAAATCGGTCTGTTACTTGCTATTTTGTATGGATTGAGCTTTGTATTCAATTATATTCAGGCGTTTATGATGGCTACTATTACGCAGCGAGTTTCCAAAAAGTTACGTTCAGATATTTCGAACAAAATCGATAGATTACCATTGAAATACTTTGACTCTACAACTTACGGAGATGTGTTAAGTCGTGTCACGAATGATGTGGACATGATTGGACAGTCTCTAAACCAAAGTATTGGTTCGTTAGTGACAGCGGGAGTAATGTTCTTTGGATCTTTAATTATGATGTTCTATATTAATGTTACGATGGCTCTTTCTGCAATTGCCGCAACTTTCGTTGGATTTATATTCATGACATTTATTATATCCAAATCCCGAAAGTACTTCGTACGCCAGCAGCAAGACCTTGGTAGAATAAATGGCCATATTGAAGAAATCTATTCAGGGCATAATGTCATGAAGGTTTATAACGGTGAAAAAGCGGCAACGCAAGAATTTAATGAAATCAATGAAAGTCTTTTTAATAGCGCTTGGCGAGCACAGTTTATGTCAGGGATGATGATGCCGCTCATGATCTTTATTGGAAATTTAGGCTATGTTGTTGTGTGTGTAGTAGGTGCTGCATTAGTAGTGAAAGGTTCTATAACATTTGGTGTTATTGTTTCATTTATGGTGTATATCCGCTTATTTACGCAGCCGTTGTCTCAATTAGCACAGGCCGCTACAAGCTTGCAGTCAACTGCCGCAGCAAGCGAACGTGTATTTGAGTTCTTACAAGAAGAGGAGCTTAAAGATGAAAGTGATAAGAAAGTCACTTTAGATGCTAAAGATGTAAAAGGTAATGTAGAATTTAAAAACGTTAAGTTCGGATATACGAAAGAACAACTTATTATTAAAGATTTTTCTGCTCATATAGAAGCCGGTCAAAAGGTGGCCATCGTCGGACCTACTGGGGCTGGTAAAACAACGCTTGTTAATCTTCTTATGCGTTTCTATGAAGTAGATAGTGGGGAAATCATGATTGAGGACGTATCGACTAAGTCCATTACTCGTAAAAATGTTCACGACTTATTTTGCATGGTGCTGCAAGATACTTGGTTATTCGAAGGTACCATTAAGGAAAATATCATTTATAACAAAGAACATGTAACCGATGAAGAAGTAGTTGCCGCTTGTAAGGCGGTAGGTTTACACCACTTTATTCGAACGTTGCCAAAAGGTTATGATACAGTTTTAAATGATAATACAAGTTTATCTGTAGGACAGAAACAGCTTATTACAATTGCAAGGGCAATGGTTAAAAAAGCACCATTGCTTATCTTAGATGAAGCTACTAGTTCCGTTGATACGCGTACTGAAGCACTTATTCAAAAAGCAATGGATAAATTGATGGTGGGCAGAACATCATTTGTTATTGCGCATAGACTTTCAACAATTAAAAACGCTGATTTGATTTTAGTGATGAAAGACGGAGATATTATTGAAAGTGGTAATCATGAAGAACTGCTTGCAGAAAAAGGATTCTATGCGGATCTATATAATAGTCAGTTTGAAGATGCTTCTTAAATTGAATGACATCTATTCGTTTTTGGCTACTAGACATTGTGTAGTTTAATAAAAAATGTTTGATAAAAATCACCTCGATTCTAAGAGGTGATTTTTTGTTGGATATTTATGTTGAAATCTATTTGAATATTATGAAGAAATGTAGATAATTTTGATCTCTTGAAGCGATAAAGTTTAAAAGTTGGGTGATAAATAAGAAAAGTTGAGCGATAAATTAAAATAGTTGGGTGATAAATTAAAGTTAGGCGATAAATTTAAAAATTGTTCCGATAAATATTAAAATTAATCTGGTAATTCGAAAAAATGTTTCGATAAATTGATTTTAAGCTTTATATTAAGAGAAAATAAAGGTGTGTTAATGAAATGTAGATTAAATGGCAGGATAGTTCAACAAGAGTTTGGGAATTAAAACAATAGAAAGAGACCAAGGGGGTAATTCTAAATGAATAATAACTTTATTGAAAACATTCAATCCGTTTATTCTGACCTTTCCATTGAAGACTTTTATCTTAATGAAATTGGACAGAATAATGATGTGTTCATTGTAAATAAATCTTTGGTTTTTAGATTTCCAAAATATAAAAATGGCATCATTCAATTAAGAAGAGAGACTGAAATTTTGAAATACATTAAAGGGATCGTTTCCACTCCTATTCCGAATCCAATTTATCAGTCTTTTGAAGAGTTAGAACCGGGTAAGGTCTTTACTGGCTATAACCTAATAGATGGTGTTCCGTTGTGGAAGGAAAGTTTAACAGATGTTAAGAGTGTTGAATTGGTGAAAGGGTTGGCAAAACAACTTGTTTCTTTTCTTGTAGAACTCCATTCTATTTCAGGAGAAAAAGCAAGTCGAGATTTGAAACTAAAGGTTCGTAATCCTAGTGAAGAGATGTATAACCTGTATGATAAAATTCAAAATACATTATTTCCCTTTATCAGAAAAGATGCTCAAAATGAAATATCACAATCTTTTGAAACGTTCCTTAAAGGGAAAGCATTCTCGAATTTAGATATAACACTTATACACGGAGATTTCGGAGCATCTAACATCTTGTGGAATCCAGAAACAAGTATGATTTCAGGGATAATAGATTTTGGTGGTTCTGGTGTAGGAGATCCAGCGTATGACTTTGCTGGCATACTCTCTAGCTATGGTGAAGAATTTTTTGATATGTGTATGAACCTATATCCTAACGGTCATGAAATATCTGAACGAGTTAAATTTTATAAAAGTACATTTGCTTTACAAGAGGCCTTGCACGGGATTGAGAATGACGATAGACAGGCTTTTGAAAATGGAATAAAAGATTATAGATAGCTTACTTGTTCAACGAAAGGGCCTATGAACAGATTGGACGGACGCCTCGACTAAAGGACATAGAAAGCAAAAAGATCTTGCACAGTATTATTTCGGATTTTAGTAAAATGATTAAATAGTGTAAAAGACGGGTGCGAGAGTGTAAAGATCAGCAATCAAAGGCAGCTTTTCTTATGGAGCTAACAGAGCAGGATAGTTAAAGAACATTTAGGGTACGTTACGTTTAAAAAGGAGTAACCTAAATGAAAGAGACATTCTTAATTAGTTTGTTTATGTTTATATGTTCGTTCAGTCTTTCCATGTTAGTAGGAAATCCTGTTTATTCACAAACTACAGCTTCAGATAAAATTGAATATTTATATCCTGCAAATAAGGGAAAATTTTTTAATGAAACTGAAGATGAATTTTACCAGGCATTAAGAGACCTGAAGTATCCTGTACATCAGGAACTTTATAATAGATATAAGCTGAGGTCAAAGCAACAGCAAAGACATTTGGATACTTTTCTTTTTAAAGAAATGCCTGATGCATCTGTAAATATTAGAAAAAAGTTAGTATTTAATGAGGTAGAAGGATTAAATTATATAACTTTTGATGGAAATATTCTTCGACCCTATCCTGATATAGATATTAACTACCATCAGACTGTTAGCCCTGATAGGCAAGTTTATTTCTTTTATTCCTTTAAAGACACAGAAAAAGAATTTAGAGGTAGATATGCAATTTATGATGTTGAAACAAAAGAAATGGTAGCGGGCGGAAATACTTTTATGCCAAAGTCTCCAACTTTCAAGGAATACTTACGATAAAGAAGGATAAATTTAGAGATAGGAAAAATAGCAAAAAGGTTGTGTTCGTCTTGTTCAATTAACGGGATGCTTGGTTGCATAGGCAGCTCTTTTTTCTTTATTGAACGATCGGAGCAATTTAGTTGAAAAAACACTTAGAAAAAGAGACAGTACCTATTTAATATGTACCCTTTGTAAAGGACATTTTAAAAAAGGTTAGGCAACTTTCTGAAGCTGCTGTCTGTATTTTGCAGGCGGCAGCTTATTTAAATTC
>NZ_JBHZDH010000072.1:0-22001 GCF_042755925.1 Lysinibacillus sp. NPDC059133
TAAAAGCGAAAATCAATCACTACATGGTCTATTACAATAATTATCGTTATCAATGGAATCTAAAAAGGATGGCTCCTGTGCAATACAGAAACCATCTCTTAGCTGCTTAATCTCTTTTTTTAGTTTGTCCTTGACTTGGGTACCACATTAAATATTTATCCTTACATATGTTTTTGAGGTACTGTAACTTTTCTATTTTTTTAATGAATCTAATAAGGTACAATATTCTTTTTTCTTTGGATTACTTTCATCATTACAAAGACGTTCTAATAAGTAAATTGTATACTCTTTAGGTTTACGCTGTAATGATTTTACTAATACGTCTTCATAACCATCATGATAAAACTTTTCTAAAAAACTCCCAAATGGTCCTGGACCGCCAAAATCAATATCTGGGCTTCTTTCAACTAATAGAAATATAGGCTCTAGAAAATCAAATGCATTATCTAACTCTTCAATCTCATCCATTATTTCATATGCTGGGTCTTGGAATAAATATTTATCTTTTTCATTATCAGCTAATTCTATTAATCGTTCTAATTCAAAAATATAATCTTCAATTTTCTTTTCCATAAAACTTCTCCTTTGTAATTGATTTCGTCTAGCCAAGTTTATAACAGGATACTTTACCTCTTGGAACATCCCCTGCTTTTATTTTTCCTTTTAACTTTGTTTGTAAGCCTTGTAATCTTTTTATAGTGGCGTCATCATTTATTCTTGGTTTCCATTTACTTTTTATTTTATTCACTCGACTGTCTACATAACGGCTATATTGAGGGTGAGAGCCACGATGATATACTTCTGCTCCCATCTGATTCCGACGAGAATTACTACTTGGCATGTGAATTCCATTAGATTTTGAATCCATTCCCATGCCTAAATGATCAAACATAGCTTGATGTTTGCCCCAAATTTCCTCAGGGATAAGATGATGCGCTTCCATACCATCACCAATAGCACCACCTAAAGCTTTATCCAATTTAGCACTATCTAATCCAAATGGATCAATTTCAATCAAAGGATTATGGACATACCCATATAAAGTAGGGTTTCCACCAACAAGACCAATTGAATCAACCTGAGTATAAATACCTTCTCTCGGAGAATAGTACCTGAATCGATTGTAATAAAGACCTGTCTCATAATCTTCATACTGTCCCTGATACTTAAATGGAATAAAGTCCTTTTCACCAGTAAATTCTTTTACACGACCATAAATATCTAACTCACTTGACCAAACCTTTTTACCTTCTAAATCATAAGCTTCAACAGGAGTACCCAAATAGTCACTAATAATACTATAATTGCCCCTACTTGTTATTTTAGCTGATGGAATGAACTTATCTTCATTGAAAATCCAAGTTACAAGGTTTCTATCAATTCCATTAGTAAATCCAGTGTTCGTTGATTCATTCGAAACACTAGTTTCACAAGTATAGTCGCATTCTACCCATTCATGCAGAGTCGTATTCCTGTCCCATATAAAATGAGTAGCTCTTCCATCACAGGCCTTTTCAATACGCCTACTAAGTGAATCATACTTAAATTTTACTTCTTTAATCGGTTTGCCCTGTGAAAAAAGTATAGCTTTCGACATCATGCCATTACCATAATACTCGAACTTCCACGTATCACCATTCTTTTCGACTTTTTGAACCAAATTTCCTTCATCATCATATGAGAATGTTGTTTCTTTCGTTTCAAGCAATCTACTTCCGGCGCCATAGACACGATCTATCTTTTCTTTCGTTTCATACAAATTCCCGACATCATCGACACTGCGGTGTAAGAAGTCAAATTGATCGCCTTGATTGGACCAGACGAGGTTACTGAATTCATCATAACCATAAGTGACTTTTACACCCGTTAACTCGTTTACCATGCTTCGTAAGCGATGATTGGCGTCCCAATTATACGCGCGTCTTCGTGTATCGCGGTTTTGGCTATTAATTCTATGATGTGTTGGTCTACCTGCTACATCATACTGCCACTTGCTAATGACATCTCCGGGTAAGATTCGCTCAATCTCTTGACCTAGCTCATTGTACTGCATTGCTGCTATCCAATGTTCTTGCTCTGAGCGAGAGGCTGTAATTTGTGACACAATTCCCATTTCATTTCGAGCGACATCGATTTTTGCACCTAAACTACTTGTAATCTGTGAACGATTGCCTAATTCATCGTAGGTACTCGCAATCCAATGGTCATTCTGCCACTCCTTGATCACTTGTCCAGATGGGTCTCGTTCCAACTTTACAGTTACATGCTCATTCTCAGTCGCTATCAACGAACCATTTTTGTCATAGCTAAACGTTTCCCAAGTGTCATCATAATAATCAGCCCGAATGACATTCCCTAGACCATCATGCTGATACGCTGTCCAACGATCACCCGGTCGTTGAATTCTCTGAACCAATCCAGCCAGACTTCGCTCATACGTTCTTTCCATCTCATCAAAGCCAATTTCCTTGATGATATTTCCTTTCGTATCGCGTTCAAACTGATACGTTTCGCCTTTTTCATTGATGACAGCGGTTAACTGCTCCTCTGTATCATAGTCGAATTTAACTTTCTTTCCACCTTGTTCTCGAGACACCAAGCTGCCCAAAATAGTGTAGGAAAAGAATAATTAATCTAAAATTAAAAAAACAAAAAAAGGGCGATAAACCCTTATTAATGGATTTATTGCCCTATCTAAATTAATTATTTCAAATCATTCTAGAATCAATAAGTCCTAGCAATTATAGGTACCCTACATTAATTTTCCTTGTGAGAAAACACTTAACTAACAGAGATTGATTCAAAATAAGTTTGAACACCTTATTCAATATAAAGTGCTCCATTTTTCCGACATTACCACATGAAAGGTTTGCATGTTGCCTATTCAAGTTATCATGACTGGTCTTAACTATTTTAGCAGCTATACTATTTATAAATATACCTCTATTATGAATATAAGTATTATTCTGTGTGAGTTGCCACTTCATAAAATTGAAAAACCTTGTTTCAAATTAGAAAGTAAAAACGAGCGAACAAAACTTGATTGAAAGGGTTTTGAAATTTCTTAGTCAACTGATTTTTACTTTTAACGTACGCAAAAAACACTAGTTTCTAGTTTCACTTAATTGTGGATAGTAAACACACGAGTTAAGGCCATTTCACTACTAATGAAAAGCCATATGTAATGAAGACTATAAAAGATCTTCATTACATATGGTTTCAATTTTACTAATAATCTACGCAATTCTGTTTCTATATTTGAGATTTTATTAAATAAACGTAATTAATATAAAATGTGGCCCATCAACTCTACTTTCTTAAGACCCGCATTTACCTATTCAAAATTGAAAAGGGGATTTTGTTGAAAGTCCTTTTTTAATTTTTTCAATTTCTTCAATGGCTTTTTGTTTCCAATGCTCTTTTAATCTAAAATCTTCATTATAAAAATCTTTGTTATGGAGTTGAGAAATTAAATCTGCTAACTCAAACCACTCTAATATATTAATTGAAATATTCAACATGCTTTCTGGACTAAAATCTTCAAGATCATGATCATAAAAAAATACTGTTGGTGGTGATATAACATCATCAAGATCAATTATCCAAAAATCACCTCTACCAGTTTCGGCGAATATCCAATGATTTTCTTTAAATTCACTAAAATCATCGTGATACTCTTTATTATATTTTTTTGCTTTTTCATAAGATAAAAAAACATGATCTGTCTCAATTTTATTATCAGCAAGTTTCTCATATAAAAACAAACAATCCTTCCTCGTAAACTCACTAATCTTAGGAATTTTATTTCGATGTTCTAAGCTTTCAATTATTTCGTCAAAATTTCTTTTCTTTATCATGAAATTCACTACTTTCTACATGGGGCATTTTTAATTGAAGTTGCACTTCTAGAATTTATATTAGATTTTTTAGCCATCCTGTCTAGGGTATATTCAAAATATTGTTTCAACTCCTGTTGCGAGGCGTTAGGGAATTTGTTTGGAGTCTCATTGAGAATGTTTTTCCAAACTTTATTCCAATTTTTACCTATTTTACTACTATTCGTATGAATACCCGGCTTCTTTGTATGTTGCTTTTTATTAAGATCGTAAAAATATTTTGGATCATTTACGTCAATACCTGCCATTTTCATAAACTTATCTTTATACTGTTCAGGGAAACCATGATGAATATCACCTGTTGCATTTTTTCCAGTATGAGATTTCCATAAATTTTGAAGAACGTAAGTATAAGTTTTTGCTAATCCAAACACATCTATTTCAACATTTGGATCACTAACGTATCCATAAAGCGTCGGATTATTCCCTGCGAGCCCAATAGGATCTTGTTGTAAATACATTCCCTCAATTGGAGTGTAGTAACGGAATCTGTTGTAATATAATCCGATCTCCATGTCTTCATACTGCCCCTGATACCTAAACGGAATGAAGTCCTGTTCACCAGTAAATCCAATCAATCGTCCATATATATCAAGCTCAGCTGACCAAACCTTATTACCTTCTTCATCAAAGGCTTCTACAGGCGTTCCTAGATAGTCACTAATAATACTGTAATTACCTTCACTCGTGATTTTAGCTGAAGGGATGAACCCTTCATTAAACACCCATGTGACTAGATTCTCTGGTATTTCAAATTTATTCTCTGAGGAATACTCAACTGGATTTTCAAATTTATCTGAATCATTCTGCAAGAAATACTCATGTAGGATAGTATTCCCGTCCCAAACGAAACTTGTTGTCTTATCATCAGAACTCTTCTCAATCCTTCTTCCTAGCGAGTCATACTTGAAAGTAACTTCCGTGTTATCTGGTCTGATGACCTTTGACATCATGCCATTGCCGTTATATTCGTACTTCCACGTATCACCATTCTTTTCGACTTTTTGAACCAAATTTCCTTCTTCATCATAAGAAAATTTTGCATCTCTCGTTTCAAGCAATCTACTTCCGGCGCCATAGACACGATCTGTCTTTTCTTTTGTTTCATACAAATTCCCGACATCATCGACACTGCGGTGTAAGAAGTCAAATTGACCGCCTTGATTGGACCAGACGAGGTTACTGAATTCATCGTAACCATAAGTAACTTTTACACCTGTTAACTCGTTTACCATGCTTCGTAAGCGATGATTAACATCCCAATTATACACGCGTCTTCGTGTATCGCGATTTTGACTACTTATTCGATGGTGTGTTGGTCTACCTGCTACATCATACTGCCATTTGCTGATGACATCTCCGGGTAAGATTCTCTCAATCTCTTGACCGAGTTCATTATACTTCATCGATGCTGTCCATTCTTGCTCTGAGCGAGAAGCGGTAATTTGCGACACATTGCCCACTTCATTACGAACAACATCAATTTTTGCACCTAGGCTACTCGTAATCTGTGAACGGCTGCCTAATTCATCATAACTACCCGCAATCCAATGGTCATTCTGCCACTCCTTGATTACTTGCCCAGAGGGGTCTCGTTCCAGCTTTACGGTCACATGCTCATTTTCAGTCTCCATTAACAAGCCATTTTTGTCATAGCCAAACGTTTCCCAAGTGTCATCATAATAATCAGCCCGAATGACATTCCCTAGACCATCATGTTGATACGCTGTCCAACGATCACCCGGACGTTGAATTCTCTGAACCAATCCAGCCAAACTTCGCTCATACGTTCGTTCAATATCATCAAAGCCAATTTCCTTGATGATATTCCCTTTCGCATCACGTTCAAACTGATACATTTCGCCTTTTTCATTGATGACAGCGGTTAACTGCTCTTCTGTATCATAGGCGAATTTAACTTTCTTTCCACATTGTTCTCGAGCCTTCAAGCTGCCGAGAATGGTATAATCAAAGGCAACTTGTGTATGGTTATCTTTCGCAAAAACGATATCATCATAGGCATCGTACTTTAATTGAACGTCATTACCATCCGAGAGGTTTGCCCGTACAAGTCGATTCAAGTTATCAAAACGGAACTTCTCTGTGGCCCCTAGCGGATTTGTCGTTGTTGTGCAATTCCCACGATGGTCATACGCCCATGTCGAACTCGTCCCGTCTGGCAATGTCACTTGACTCAGGTTCAGATCAGCATCATAAGCTAAGCTTACCACATGGTCTTGCGCATTTGTCACCGTTTTAATTAAATATTGCTCATTGTAGGAAAATTCAGTTTTCGTTCCATCTTCTAAAACATTTGCCTGCAATGTACTATCTTCATTATAAGTCCACTGACGGCTTCCACCCTCTGCATTTACAGCCTGAATCAACCTATCCTTCTCATCATACTGAGAGGATACGGTACTGCCATCTGCAAGAGTAATCGTCACTGGATTTGCCCATTCGTCATAGCTATATGCCGTGACCCGACCATCTTCATCTACTTCTTGCAGTAATTCAAAGTCCCCATTATATTGATAGCTGACTTCACTTCCATCTGGATGAACAATTTTCGTACAGAGATTATCTTCGTTGAAATAATAATAACTCTTATGGCCTAAGCTATTCGTAATTTCGTTATAACCCTCGTGATACGAAAGCTCATAAGCAAGGACATTGCCATCTCCCCATGTTTTGATTACTCGAGCACCTGTAGTTGGGCCATCATAGCGCCAGAAGAAGCTATTTTTATTGCGATCAGTTTTTTGCATCATTAAGTGATTAACATATTTTAAATGCGTACTTTGCCTTAACGCATCTTGGATTTCGATTAAATCTTGTCCATCATTGTAAACATAGCGAACTAAGACTTCACGGCTCATCTGGTTACGTAAGGCAACTTCTGTCATTCTGCCTACCTCATCAGTCGTAACCTCGAGCACTCTACCAACACTGTCTGTTACTTGAGATAGGAACCCTTTAAGGTTATAGGCAAATTGAATATGATGCTCTTGCTCATTTTTTACTTCTTTTAATCGGTATTTTTTTTCAGTTGTTTGTTCAAATACATAAATTAATCGTGTATCATGCTCAAACAAATGATACTCCTCCCCTGTATTTGTTAAAGTCATTTTTTCTCTTTTGTTAAAATACGGCAAGTTTATTGGTAAAATTGGAAACCCCACTGCACGACCATCCGTTACAACTATCCCAATCAGGTCTTCTTCTTCAAAAATTTCTAAGGCTAGATCATATGTAAAGTGCATACCATGACCTGATAAGCCAATCCGACTACTATCACTGTACCATGCTCGTTCCCATGAAAGGGGAATGGGTCCAGGTAGTTCAAAGTCGATACCTTCATAAATCATACGCCCAGTAATTGCATCAACAGGATCCCCACATGACTGGGTATGTTTTTTATTTTGCCCATTTGTACACTTTTGCTTCTTTGATCCTTTACGATTAAATTTCTTTAGCGCGTCCTTGGCCATATCCTTCATACCATCTAATGCCTTTGACACACCGAGCAATTCATCCATCGATGAAACAACTTTATCTGCTGCCGTCTTCACGGCTTTAGATCCTTTGTTAGCTAGTTCCGCTAGTCCCTTTACTGCATCTAACGTTTTAGATACTTTCGGATAAGCTGCCTTCATCCCTTTTGCTAAAGCTTTTGAAGCATCTATTGCCTTATCAGCACCTTTTGCGACATCAGCAGCTTTATCTAAGAGTTTCGCCCCTTTTTTGACCTTGTAGGCTGCCTTGGCGGCATCACCAACTACTGGGACTGCACCTACTAAGTTCATGGCTGCATCCATGTAATTCCCTCTTGCTAAGCTAATTCCTGCATTCGCAATATCTGCAAATGTACCGATAACAGGAATAAATCCAGCAACATCCAATGCTGCACTTACGCCATCTACTAAACTACTAAACCAGCCTTTCTTCTCTTTCTTCTCTTCTGCCTTTTGCGGGAAGATTAAGTCAACTTTCGTCGTAGCTTCGATTGCTTCTTCATTTAATTTCGGTGGTTGACTCTGCTTCTCTATGCCTTCTTGATCAATGAGCGTACTAATTAATTGTGTGTCAGCGGCCATAATCACATGACTTTGTTCCTTCGCGGATATGGCAATCCATTCTTCCGCTTCTACGGCTAGCTCTTTCATTCCACTAATTTCGAGCGTTTCATCGGCCGCTAGCATGATGGTACTGTTACTTTGAAATGTTACGCCATCTCCATCATCCATCTTTAAGTCCAATACCCCATCTACTGCACTGAAAGTAATATCACCAACACCTAATGTCACATCTTTCCCAACATTGGTCGCCAATGATTTAACGGTAGTGTCCGCCATTTTCTGCGTCTGCTTTTGTCCACCCTCTGGTGTGGCTGGATTAACACGCACCGAGCTGATAACGATGGCATCTTCTTCAACTGCACTTGGAAAATGCAATTGGGCACGTGCACCTGTTTGAGGCATTAAATACATAACACCATTGGCATCTGCTGAATAAGCAAACCAATGTGCTTTTCCTTGATCCTGGCTTTTATCTATATCTAAATGAATTTTGACTGTGTTTTGCGTAACATCAATGATTTTTCCAGTAAATGCTGCACCAATGAGATCTAAATTACGTACTAACCGCTGACGAATACTTTTCTCTGGTTGGGCAGTATATTGAAACTTCAACACGCCATCATCAAGATGGGTCTCCCTAGCCGTTACGATATAGGAACTTCCCTTGAATTGCACCAACGTGCCTAGCTCATGGGCCTCTGTGCTTTCAAACTCACAATAAGTATAATCGGCTTCACTCACATCCGTACCATCGTTTTCAGTAATCAACCGATACGCATCGACGTCCATCCGTACTATAGAAGGCAGATGGTCGATCGTTATGCTTTTCCTACTTTGAGGTGTACCAAGCCAAAATCGAGCACCTTTTCCTTTTAAATCAGGAAAAACAACAGCGTGCAAACGGGAGGCCATTCTTTTAATGAATTCCCAATCTGTTTCTAAGTATTGAATCGCAATACTACCAATGGCTTGACCGTTAGAAGCTTGGTCGATGTAATCCCCATTAGGATAGGCGCTTACGATGCTTTTTATTAACTGCACGTATGTCATGTTCGCATCTTGAAAAGAACGTGAACGCTTTGCAATATCCATATTTGCTGTAAATGATACGGCCTCAACAGAGACATAGTGCACGCCTTGTGATGCCTGCAACTCCGCATTATCAATTCTTCCTGAGAACAAAATGGCACTATCTCGCCCAAATTTCACTACTACTTCATCTGTTTGATTGACCCGCTGAATATACTTTTGCGCTTGCTCTTCAGCAATCATTCCCGTAAAGTACAACCTCGCATGGTCATTGGCCTTATGTTTGATAGTTAGTTTATCTAAATGTATAAGTGGATACGGCCATTCGAGCACAAGATCCTCATACGTACTAACCGTGTGTACTTCCTTTTCTTCTAGCGATTTCATTACTTACCTCCTTTCAATCAACCTCGTCTTTTAAAAGCCTTGTTTCGGTATTTCTACTTCCTCTTGACCGTCATGAATAATTTCGATTTTACCTCCACCTGCCGAGCATTGGGTATGGCAGCGGCTTAATAATGCTTGCTTCCCCTCGATATTGACATTTTCCATTCCTTCCATCCAGTCAATGGAACATGTTGGTGTACATGGCTTTTGCAACTGTAAACAAACACCAAAGGTTGGGATGTTGTCAGGGTTTCGATCCCCTACATTCATGACGGCTTTCTCTTTAATATAAACGCCATGGTCTTGCGGCAAATTTAAATAATTGAGATGGCTACCATGCTCGCAAGAAATGATTGCTCCATGTACCACATAACTAAATTGCTCCTGTTCCGAACCTTCTGTTTCCAAACTTTCTACAACTTGAGCCATTAACTATCCTTCCTTTCATATCGATTGAACACTGTTTCAAACTACGACAGTATTTTGGAATGATTTAGCTTATCATCATAGCGTGTGGTTGATCTCCGTTCCGATTGGGCGCTTTCCTGGGGGCGTCCAATCTCCACTCCAATCAACTTATATAAATGGCAATAACAAATGTCATCCACAACTTTTGATAATGAGCCATGATTTATTAGACTGATCTATCGTCTTTGTAGTTTTACTCGCTGCAACTGAATCCCAAGATATGGTCGTCGTAGCATACTTTCTGCCACGTCTAAATTGACGATGGTGAACGATTCCTTTTTGCCGTCGACTTGAAAAATACAATCCAGTTCCACTTTCTTCGGGTCAATTACGAGCTCCTTTATTTGTCCGTCTGGATAATAAGCCGTCTCATCGGAAATACAGTTCTTCTTTACAATGTCCATAAGCCAATGCACACGCTGTGTTCCTTTCTTCACATCCGTAAAGACAATGGCTGTAAATTCTAAGTTATCCTCATATTTCACCAATAACCCTTTTAAATCATCAGACACGATTCTTCGAGGCTTTTCTAAATAATCCAGATATACCGCATTCTCTTTTTCTATTACTTCCCCGAATACAGATGAACAGACAAAGTTATCATCAAGGTCTGTCTTGAAAGGAATAATTGGATTTGTAATGCTTTGATCTTGCCGAACAATAAAATACTCCATCTTTTCCTCCTGTAACTATCATTTCTATTGATTTCAACGTTAATGAATCCAATGAATGTCTTTTATCTGGTCTGGGCTAAATAGACATTTCTCTTGATCACGTTTAAAGAAGGTAGCTCCTTTTAAATTAGCACCTGTAAAATTAGCGCCTGCAATTTGCGCAAACTCAAATTTTGCATTTTCCAAATTCGCATGACTGAAGTCAGTGCCTAGGTAACACGCAACTTCGTCATCAGGAAGCATTAATGTTTTTCCCTGTGCATGTGTAAAATTAGCGCCTGCTAAATTGGCATTTCGAAAATCAGCATCTTGAATGGCTGCATAGGAAAAATCAACATTCGCTAAGCTACAATCTACAAAACTAGTACCGACGCAAACACTTTGTTTCAATGAAGCCCCTTCTAAGTCACTGCCATTGAAATTCGCATAAGAAAAGTCCATTTGGTCGAAAAGTTTTTGCTGTAACTGTAGGCTTGAGAAATTTTCAAACGTATATGATTTATCCATCTCTTTTTTCCCTAACCACGACAGAAGATTTTGTTCCACATGTTCCCGTTCGTCAAGCATCGCAACATCTTCACTAAATCCTTTATATTCACCGACACGAAAGCGCAAGCACGCAGCTCGTTGAAAGTCTATTTCAGGTACACTTTCTTGTTGATAGCGGAAAAGATAGCGTACCAATTGAATGATATACTGATGAAACAGGATCACAGTCTGTTGAATGATTCCTCGAACGTCAGCTGCTTGGATGGAGAGATACGGCTTTCTTTCTATTTCAAGCGTTTTGTGTAAATCTATAATCGCCTCACTAAGCCAATCCGCTTCATACTGTGCCGTGCATTCTCCCCAGTCGTAGTACCATTTTTCTCCGTAGGCTTCTAGCAAATACGTACACTTGTTATCTAGTAATGATGTTCGCAGCAATGAAAAATGAATAAAGGCTACTGGCGCTAACCTCCCTTGTCCCTGCTGATCTCTAATATTTGCAAACAGCTGTTCAAGCGAGTGAATGATTGGTTTTAATAAGACTTCCTTCTCTTGGCGAAACTGTCGATCAACCTTCTCTTGTAATCGGCTAACATGAACCGACACGCATTCATCCATAAAATGCTGTAATGCTTCTTCTCGTTTCATGCGTCCACATCCTCACTAATTTGCTCGTACTTCTGTTCCTTTAATCTCCATTTTGTCTTCCATCTTGATTGAACTGTCTTTACAAGTCATCTCTATTTTCTCGCTCGCATTAATCATAATTTGCTTCGCATTGATGGCGACTTTATCTGTTGCTTGTAAGGTAATATTTTTATCACTTATGATAGAAATCCCATTATCATCCATAAGCGAAATCATTAATCCTCCACCAGATATAACAATCCGATCGGGTGCAAGTAGAATTTGTTTACCGTGCTTTGTTCTGAGTGTTTTGACATCTGGATCCGCCATCCGTGCTGGGTCTTGGCGACTATCCTCAGGTGGTGCAGGTCTTGATCCGCCGCCACCTCCACCGCTAGCACTGGCACTTCCACCGCCTCCTGGACTAGGCGGATTCGTCGCTGCTAGCATCGAACCAGATTGTGGTGGTGCTTTTGATACGGAACTAATCGCAATCCCTTCATCCTCACGATTGCCTGGGAAATAGATTCTCACATTATCAGATAGCTCCGGCATGAAGTACCATCCTGTATTATCTTCTGATGCATAGATCGTAGAATACGGAAACCAATAAGCTGTATCTTTTTCTTGACCCTCGTCGAAATCGACATGAATACGAATTTTGTCCCCCGCAACATCAATTACTTTCCCTTGAATGGAGGCACCAATAATAGCTTGATTATAAGTAGTATGGACACTGAAGCCGTTCTGAGGTGTTAACGTGTAGATATGCTTGAACAAGCCATCTTTTAAAGTTGAGAAGATTTTATAGACATATAATTTTTTTGATTGGAATGTAACTTCATTGCCTATTTTGAATGGTTGGAACGATTCTACTTCATAGTACATATAGTCACTATCAGTAATACCGTCAAGATGATTTTTACTGGACACAAGGAAATTGCCAATCGCCTTTTTAACTCGATAATTGATGGCCTCCATTTTCTGCGTGCCCCCAGCTTGAAACGGTACACCGAAGTAAAACTTGGCGGCTGGGTGAACCGTATCCGGCACTAGGCCTGTATGAAATCGCGATGCCATTCGTTTAAGAAACTCCCAATCCGTCTCTATATATTGCATCGTAAAGTGACCAATAGTAGCGCCCTTTGAGGCATAATCCATGAAATCTGCACCTTTTTGATCGGCAATACATGCATTTATTAATTCACTATAGGGCATACTCGCATTTTGATAGGTTTGGTTTATCTTCTTCACATCTAACAAATACGTATGCGAAACTGCTTTAACCTCCAAATAATAGGTACCCAAAACCGATTTCACTTGTACATCTAGCGCCAACCCATTAAAAATAGGAATAGTTTGTCCACCACTACCGATTTGTACTACTTCAATAGCCGTTTCTGCATCCGTCATATAGACATAGGAATCTTGTAGTTCATCTGGAATCACGCCCGTTAAATGCAATGTAGCATGCTCATTCATTTGTTGCGTAATTTCGATTTGATTGACGCGAATATTATAGGGCATCACGATGATATCTTTATACGTCAAGGCTGTTTCCTTACTCATTCGACAACACCTTCCCCATCTAATAATTTGTTTTCAACAAAGATAGATTCCATCATGCCGTAAGCAATGGGCTTCCAAATATCCATCTCTTTTTTCAAACAATTAACCGAGCCCATCGTCACATTCTCGCCTACTATAAACAAAAACATTAAATTATAAATCTTGTTATCTAGTGCTGGCGAAATAAAATCAAAGTAACCAATTTGTAAACCGTTAACTTCATTCATGCCGGTATCCAACATTTTTGTAGTCGGCTGCGTTTTTTGAAGGATGTTCCTCATGGCCTCTGTGAAGTCTTCTAATTCCTCTTCTTTTACCTGTTGTTCCATGATTTTCAGCGTGACATTAATGGACGTACTTTCGCTTGTATAAATATAATCGGGTCTACGACTGGATGGATATTTAATATCCATTAATTCTGGCTCCATCACGTCAAAGGCTGCAGGCATACACATCCGGATTTGACCCTCATAAAAACTCATTTCTTTAAACTCAATCGTTTCATCTTCAATCATGAGCTGACCATCTTTAATCGCTTTCACAATATCCGTATTTAATAATTGGTTTTCGATGTTCTCCATTCGTTTCTTCTGCCTTGCATGCTTCGTCATCTCAATAACTTCTTCATCCATGAAATTCATTGTTTTCGCTCCTTTGTTTCGATTCTTTATTCGTTCCATCTCATGACCCTGTATTTTTTTGCTTTCCTATTAAATAACATAGATTCTCAAGGTCATTTTGTTATTAATTTAATTTTTTTCAGTAATATTCCAGTATTAATTACATATATGGCAATATAACCATTAATTGGTTATATTCATCATTAAATATGCTAATAAACCCTAGATAAAAAGTCAACATCCATAAGTTCTATTATTTGGAATAGACAAAAAAATAATCCTGAAGGCGCGGAAAAATTTGAAATTTAGTAGTTAGATATACTGTGTGAGGAAAAGATAAAGAGGAACTTTAATCATTGTGGTATAGAAATGTAACTCGATCGAACTACGAGTATATTCATGATGAAGAGAATAATTATAAGTTGTAAATAATGTTTGATATGATGATGAAGGTATGCTGTATTTAATAGTAACAATATCCAAGGTTATTAAAAGCAATACTATATGTACATTTTGCTGTTAAAGGATGTATAAAATCACTCGTTATCAGTGGTGAAAATAGTGTTTAATCTGTATGAATCGCGACGATTGTGACAACTGTTGATGTCCTCGCCTTTTGTTGTACCCCAGTAGTGCGTTCGCGGTTTTTTCAAATATGTTTGCAACTATGCGCGTACATAGAACGGTAGTTAGGGTGAAAGAACAGAGTCGGTCAAAGAGACATCTATCGCAACTAAACGGCATGGCCTTAAGAACGTTTTTCTTGTTTCATTTGATTAGGCAGGAAATATCAACGGAAATGAAAACAGAAGATGTATATACTTCATATAACTATGCCATTGAGTTGAGGAAGGTGTATGAGCAAATTGACCCCATAGCAATGAAGGAAGTAGAAGGATATTGGTCACAATTGATAGAAGACTATGAAACTGGATTATGAAACCCTATGAATTGCTTAGTAGAATAGTAGAGTCTGAGCGTCCAAGGTATCCATCAAAGGAGGAATAAAGATGGCTTCATACGTTTTATTACTAAAAGAATATGAAGATAATGAAACCGTGGTTTACAGATTCGGACCTAATGAAAATATTATGGGGAAAATTGAGTTAAATAAATTTACTAGAAAGTATACCGAGTTAGATGTTATACCAGATAACAATTTTTCATCTGAATTTTATTATGATAGAGCTGCTCAAAGAATGGCAGTTTGCCTAGTAAAAGAAGGTGGTGTGTTTCCTGACAGAACAGCTTTCGAATCATAGTAAATAAAAAATCACCTTGATTGGATTTATGCTTTTCAAGGTTTAAATTTAAGTACTTTATGCTTAAAAAATAATCTGATGTTTGAATCAAAAACTCATGAATGTTATAACTTGGTGGTAAAAAAGTATTGCAAATTTGATTGTTTATAGTTTGTAAGTGGTGAAAATATGAAGGGTGCGATAACTTTGCCCTTCTATTCCATTGAGGAAGCTGTCATTGTCTGTCGGTGTACGGGTGCGACTACAACCGATCCCCACATGCTTCATTTCAACATCAGGATAATACATCTTCACCACATCCAAAAATATTTTACCTGGATAAATCGGCATTTTGGAATTGAATATACAAAAAGCGCAAGTCCCTAATATATTAGGAAATTCTTTATGGATAGTTGCACCTGCCCCCACAATTTCTACCCTCAAAAATTTTTCATCTACAATTTTCCCTATTGAATGCATATATAATCTAATAGTTGAATACGATGTAATACCTTCGCATGGTCTATCCGTTGTTGATAAAATATCAATGTTACCTATTTTATCGTCATCCCAGTATTTGTGAATAGCAGGATTGCCACCAAATGCTTTTAAACTGAAGTTTCTAAAACAGTAACAGGTGATTGAATAGTATCCTTTCTACCTATAATATTTTTCACTTCATGCGCGAAAATCACTCATCCATAAATCAATATATTTGCATTAATTTTTTCTCATCAATTTTCTAAATACAAAATGCTTATTCCACCTCATCGTATAAGTTGAAATAAGCATTTATAATTATAATTTATTCAAGCATCTGTTTTGGTGAATCACTTATTCAAGTAATAACTAACATCTGGTTCATCACACTATTTCTAATACATCTGTAAATAAAGCCTCTCCTAAAGTAAATCTCCTATTAAACGGCTGAATATCTGGTAATTCACGCCACTCATAAACAGTGTCATAGAAATCATAAAGATAACTCAATTCGATATAACCTTTATTCTCCATAATTCTTCTGATTTGATTCGCTCCTTGTATTACTTCTAATGATTCAGCCATCCCTACTATCTCATAACTCCCGTCTATTAAGTTATGCCTAAGTTTATAGCTAAAATCTAATATATAAACTGGAGTTAATTTTGAAACCAGAATGTTTATTTTTTGCTCTAGTAAAAAACCCTCCTTCCCTTGTAAATCTTTCATCTCAATTATTATTTCTGAAGAAGGGCCAACCAAATTCCTTATTTGAATTTTCTTTATAGCATAAACCCCACTAAATTCCATAGGTATTTGTATCTCTTCTGTACATTTTCTCTTGTACCATTCATCAAGCTCCCGTTTTAAAAAAATACGGTCCAATAGATTTCCAATCTCAGGATATTCTTCAACAAATCTTTTTCCATGTTCCATATATTTAACCATCCCATCTTCTTGAGGATCGCCATTCTTAGTTCACTTTCCAGTTACTGGGTCACTCCCCCTAAATGTTCAGTTTTTCTACTATTCCATTTTTCTAATTTACCATGTTGGGAGTCCCACTGCTAATTAAATCCATCTTTATCGGTCTTCCTTTTTAATTTCTGTTTAATTTGGGCATCCCCTACTACCCATCCAATTTGTAGGATCTGTTAATCTGTAACCAATAAAAGCGGTTATCTTAAAGATAACCGCCAGAATTTCACTTTAATAAAAATCCTTTAAAATCTAAAATTTCTTCAATTTCAGATTTAACTCTACTTAATGTATTTTCAAGTATCTCCATATCCAATTCTCCTGCTAAATAGTATAATTTTAACCAGTAAGCATTATTGTCAAGATAAGTATCAAGCGTTTTTCTAATATTTTCTTCTGTAATCTCCTGAACGATAATCATTGGAGGCATGGCAGGAAGATATTCAATGTTTTCTCTTTTCATTAATGTCTCAAGATTTTTGGGAGTACAGACAATTAGAGTATAGGTAAAACCATCATCTAGTTCCACAAATATATCAATATTATCATCTTTTATATTTTTTACTTCCTCCTTATTTCCCATATAATTCTTTTAGAGTATGCTCGTACTTCTTTTTCTGGTCTATCATTGCCCAAAATACTCCGGGATGATACAACCATCGTAAAGTAAGTATTTTCAATCACCTTATCATTTTCCTATTCTCTTCACATATACTTTATTTTTCATATGTTATAGTTAAAGCCTATATCCGTAAAAATATTTTTGTCCTTTTTCCCAGTTTTCACTTGAAAGTCTGTCTATATAGCCAATAAAATCTTTATAATTGCTCGCATTAATGACAGTATTGTAGCCCGCAGGTACTTTTTCACCAGACCAAATTGATAATAAAGAAGGTATTAATTCCATTTTTAATGGCTCCTCATTATTCGCAGCAATCATAACCCGCTCTATCAACTTTTTAGATAAGTCCCCAGGAAAAGCTAAATTTTGTTGGAAATAATAACTCTCTGTATCCATTTCCTCACAATAATTAAAATAGAAATTTCCAATTTCATCTATAGTTGCATCTTCACCAATTTGTTCCTCAAAATTAATAAAAGAATCAATAGAATCCCTTATAATAATAGCTGTATCACCGATTTCATCCCATTCTTCAAGTAAAGCCAATAAATATGGAATTATATCAAGAGAAAGTGATGTTGTGGCTGCTGATGCAAAAGTGTCTACTGTTTCTTCGTTTACCTCACTAAGAAAACGTAAATTATTTGAATCCCTTAAATCATCATGTGTCGCAACAGCTAAGAACATCCTAATACATAAATTCAAGACCGATTCATCTCTAGTCTGATTCATTAATTGGAACAATAATGGTTTTTGAGTAAAATCACCTATTTTAAATAATTCAATTAAATTAAATAAAACTTCCTTTTCTGTTACAGAATTCAAAATTTTCCCTTTAATTTCTGATTTGACTAAAGTTGTTTTTTCTCCAAACCATATACTATTCATAAGATTTCCCGTTTCTCCCATAGATGCACCTACTTTCATTGAATTATCTCTTGCCATTTCAAAACTTTATTTTGAAAAACAGTAACTTCAGTATGTTGAGGATTATTACCAAATACAATAACCCCCTTCTCATTCTCATGTATTTTCAGTATCTTAGCATTTTCTTTACCATAACCCATTTCGTGAAAATCCAAATTTACATCATCAATTTGTTCTCGACGAATAGCCGATTCTCCTGTCTTTTTAACATTTGACCTTACATTCTCTCCACCAAAAGATAAACCTTGCACATGGTGACCTTTTTCAAGTTCTCCTCTTCTAACCAACGTTTGATAGTCTACTCTTGCTTCCTTTAGTTCTTTTCCCTTTACTATTGTAGATTCATCAGGATTAGGATACCAATCAGGCTTAGTTTCATGTAATTTTTTCGCCTCATCATAATAAGATCCATAAACATCCTTACCTGAAGAATTATTACCCGTACCCTTAGGAATATCACCTTTAGCTGATGCCGCATTTTTCGATGATTTAGCAGCTGCTTCGGTTGCATTCGTCGCGTTTTTACTGTTGGAGAAGAGATTTAATGTAGCCTTTCCACCTTTTCCAGCTGCTTTAGCATATCCACCACCCAATATACCTGCCGCTGATATCCCTCGATCCATCGCACTCAATTTGTCCAGTGTAAATGGATCAAATCCAAAGGCCGTTTCAAAAACAGCTTTGGCATTACCAACGCCTGGAATGAAATCAGCTGCGGTTGATATTGCTTGGCTGATGCTTACCGATTTAACAGCTACTGCTGCTTTCTTTGTCGCACTTTTAGCCACATTAACAGTTGTTTTTGCTGCGCTTTTAGCCGCATTAACAGTTGTTGTTGGTAATACCATCTAATACAAAGCTGATGGAGCAGACTATAAACAAAAGTACCCTATAAGATTGACCTTTTCAAAGTGCCTATCTTATAGGGTACAATTTATTACCAAATATATAGTTCATACGCATGCTGAGTGCATTTAAAAGGATTAAGTTACTTAACTATATAAAACTTCAAATTTTTTGAGAAATTTTGATTTCAATAGATCCCTCAAGAATCTTTCTTATCTAATAACCAGATTTATTTCCACCATGTAAGTGTAATCTGTTTTAATTGAAATGTACGATTGTTTTTTTGTCCATAGCTCAAAACTTCCGGAACCCATCGCATAGCAAGGGGAGGCATACAAAAAGAAGTCACAAATACGGGCAGATAATCCGAATTGTAGACATTGTTAAGGTTCAGTTTTACCCTTTTAAATTATTGATATAATTTTGTATAAGCTGTCTGTTTTCCTCACTTTGAGGTAACAAACCTAAATGTTGATATTCAAAAATCATTTGTCGTTGAGTCGGGAATATTGCTGAATTAATTATGTCTTCATAATCATAATTAATTTTTATTTTTCCAGGATACTTTAATGTCAGCGTTAAATTCGTCCATGGTTCTTGATCATTATCAATAAATATTTGTCTTAAATCATAAAATTTATTTTGTAATTCTACTAATAAATTGTCATAATTTTTTTCACTCACTTTATATTTTTCAGGAATATCATGAGAGTAAATAAAATCTTCATTCTCCGAAGTATTAAAATAAAAGTACACTACTCTAGAACCGTCTAATATTTCAGCATATAAGTAAATTTCGTGCCAAATACCATCTGGTATCATATCTATAACATGCTCTGCTATCATAGGGTACATCTGATTCATCTGTTGTTCCATACTTGTACTAACCTCCAATTTGATTTTTTGTATTGTAACTTTTTGTGTGCTACCACCATTGATTAACTCTACTACAACTACCACAAGTATCAAGTTCAGTAAATAATTTCATTTTACCACTAGCATCGGGATATTGCCTATTGGTAGAGAAGGTTCAGTAAGTTTAACCTTTGGCACATTACCCGTCCCCTTAGTCTCGTCTCGTTCTTTAGGATCTTTATTTTGTTTTTGACTTGGTTTTTGTACTGGCTTTTACTCTTGTTTTGGTTTTTGCTCTTCTTTTTGTTTTGGATTTTGTTTTGCTGTTGAAGGTTAGCGCCGCCTACTAGACACGGACACAGGTACTTTGTTCGAGCCTTCCATTGTGACAGCCTGTCCCTGAATAGTCCTGTCTAATAAAATGTCATCCCGCCCTATTCTCATTTTTATTGCCTTAGTAATACTAATACTCCTTGACGGTATAACCTTCATGAGTTATTAATGTGAATTCGAGAATATTTTTAGCTGTATACAAGTTAAAAATGAGCGTCTTTCATTGTAAGTAGACCTACCTATTTTCATGTATTTTTGGTTGATTGATAGGTTTACTCAACTCAGTGTGAAATTTTCACAAATTTAAAACAGCCTTTATCTTGTCCATAAGTACATACACTTCGATTTTCTGTTCCTGATTTTCACCAACAAATTCCTTACATGTTTCTTTCAAACAACCATAGAAATGAGAACTGTTCATAATGATTTCGTTATATGATGCTGTGTTAATAAATATCATTATGCCTTCTTTAAATTTAATCTCCTCAGAATGCTCTGGAAGCTCATATCCCATCATATGATCTTGCCACGGCTCTCTCTTGGACAAACACTCTAGTACATTGAGTAAATCACTCTTCAAAAAAGAAAAAAATCTTGGATGACTGGCTGTTTGTCTATTAACATGAAAACCCTCCTAATTACCATAATTTCTTCATTCTAATACTGGGTATACACTTTCTATTTCTCCACCAACAGGGATCATACCCATGACATTTAGTGCAGAGCCAAGGTCAGCTCTGTCTTCCGATTTATTGGATACAGAAACAGGTGCTTTGTTGGAGCCTTCCATTCTCACAACCTGTCCTTGCATATCGGTGTTTCCATCCAAGACAAGACTACTAGTACCACAGGTTATCTGCATAGATTCTGTTGCGCTCATCGAAACGCTTTTACCTGCAAAGGTAATATCATTGCCTTTTTGTGTAAGCGGATGCTTACTATGTACTTCTACTTAAATTAGATAAAACACTTTTAATTCGATCAGCTAACTTTTCTTGTTCCTCTTCAGTCAATTGCTCATCAGATACATCTTTGAAACTGAACGATTGCAATACATGTTTAACATCTTCAATACCATCCACTCCAGTTAATCCTTGGTTGTACAAATTTTCAGCAAGTGTTGTATAGACAATGAATTTTTCACTTTTTGTATTTTCACAATCTCGGCCAAATCGTTGCAACACAGTAGTAACTATTGAATCAGTATTTTCATTTTCTAACTTAAAATTGTTAATAAATTTTTGGACCTCTTCTACCAATTCAACGTAATACCAACAAGCCCTAGGAAAATAATCTAGAGACATGTTTTTTAATTTCTGTAAAACACGTTCCTTTCGCGAAGCTAAATCACTATATTGTTGTGGTGTTAATTTATTTTCTTGTTGAATTATTTTAAAATCCAATTCAGTTAGATTTTTTTCCAAATAATCCTTGAAAGAATGTAGAATTTTAACATGGGAGACTGCTATTTCTGAAAATATCACAAAAATCATTGCTTTATCTGTTTCACTTTTTTTAGCCAACATATCATAGTCATAAAAATTCCTAGCTAACGCTTCTCTCTTACTAATTTTTTCTTCCTCTATTAATTCATTATAATCTTCGTAAATATCCTCTTCATATTCATCATAACTAAAAACCATTAAAAGACCTCCTTATTTACTTTTTGGTGAAATCGGATTATCACCATTATGAATTACTTCAACACGCGTGTTGATTATCCGGTTTCTTCCAATTAAAATCAAATAAAAAGAGAGATTCTCATGTAAAATTGTTAGTTACCACAACAAACAATTACGAAATGAGGAATCTCTCTTGAACCAGAATAACACGATTTTTACGCTCATTCAAAACTTTCTTTCAGAGGCAGAATGGCAATCG
>NZ_JBHZDH010000073.1:0-21591 GCF_042755925.1 Lysinibacillus sp. NPDC059133
TCGCACAGAAAACATTTGTTGCTGTCGCTGCGCTTTCGCACAGAAAGCATTTGTTGCTGTCGCTGCGCTTTCGCACAGAAAACGAAGCGTCAGCAACAAAGCGCCCAGTCAGAACGGAAATCAACACCTCATTTTGCCGAAGAGACACACTATATTTAATAAGGCATCTTAATTTCATTGACAGAATAATTTTTCATCAATAGGAAAATTTTCTGCAGCGCAGCGTAACGGCAGCGACAAAAATCTTTAATGAGCTGCAGTTTTGAGATTTATCGAGAACTTTTGATTGTTTATCGACCAACTTTATCGATTTATCAACCAACTTTTTTAATTTATCGACCAACTTTTTTAATTTATCAACCAACTTTCGAAAAATATCGACATCTACCTTCATACAACACTATCTGACCGCACTGACAATTTGCCTCGCTTATGACACATCAAAAAAACGCGAGAAATCAACGTTTCTAAATTGATTTCTCACGCTTTTTAAGGTTTTGACTTCTATTATTTTTATGAGCAGCTTCCTGGTGTTGTATTGGCTACGTATGAGCCAGTTTCTCCACGAAGTACATCCCCACCAGTTGAGCGAACAATCTCATTTGTAACATTGTTAGCAATTGTGTTCGAAACTAATTGCAATAAATCATTTACATCACCTTGAGATTCTTTAAATTGTTGAACCACTGGGATCGCGTTGATTTCTTCTTCGATTTTTTCGATTTTGTCTTCAATTAATTTAAGCGCTTTTTCTTTTCCTAAGTGTTGGAAGTTAACAGCTTGCTTTTGTAGGCTTTTTAAACTTGCAATACGCTCACGTACATGTTGGTTTTCATTAATTTGTGATTCTGCTTTTTTGAAAAATTCAACTTCTGGCGTATTGGCAATCATATGCGCAATTTCGTGTGACTTCTTGATTAAATCATCTTTTGTATATAATACTTGTGACATTTACGCTTCCACCTTTTCATTTTTTACTACTTCTATGAACTCACCACGTAGTGAGTACGAAGTAGCCTCCACTATTTTTACCTTCACTAATTGACCAATTAGATCTGCTGGCGCTTCAAAGTTTACAAGTCGATTTTTACGCGTATAGCCAGCTAACACATCCTCGCGTCTTTTACTTGTACCTTCAACTAATACTTCTACTATTTCACCCTTCAAGCCTTCTAATGCTTTGCGAGAGTATTCCCCTACAACCTCATTTAATCGGTGAAGACGTTCTTTTTTCACTTCTTCAGGTACATTGTCTACCATTTTGGCAGCAGGTGTACCCTCACGAGGAGAATAAATATACGTAAAGGCCATTTCAAAACCTACTTCACGGTACAAGGATAATGTCTCCTCAAATTGTTCTTCTGTTTCATTAGGATAACCTACAATAATATCAGTCGTTAGTGTTACTTCCGGAATAGCCGCTTTAATTTTTGCTACTAATCCAAGGAAATGCTCACGTGTATACTTACGTGCCATAATTTTTAGCACATCATTTGAACCAGATTGTACTGGTAAATGAATATGTTCAACTAAGTTACCACGTTTTGCAAGAACTTCGATTAAATGATCATCGAAGTCACGTGGATGACTTGTTGTAAAACGAATACGTGGGATATCAATTTTTCGTAATTCATCCATCAAATCACCAAGTCGATATTCAATATCCTCAAAATCCTTACCGTAAGCGTTGACATTTTGTCCTAGAAGCATAATTTCTTTATAGCCCGCAGCCGCTAATTCTCGAACTTCAGCAATGATTTCGTCCGGACGGCGACTACGCTCCTTACCACGCGTATAAGGTACGATACAATACGTACAGAATTTATCACAGCCGTACATAATATTTACCCAAGCTTTGATGGAGCCAAGACGTTTTTTCGGCAGGCTCTCAATCACATCGCCTTCTTTAGACCAAACCTCAATGACCATTTCCTTAGACATATATGCTTCTTTTAAAACGTTCGGTAAACGGTGAATATTATGTGTACCAAACACCATATCGACATGTGGATAACTTCTTAAAATTTTATTGACAACTGATTCTTCCTGTGACATACAGCCACAAACCCCGATCAGCATTTCTGGATTTTTACGTTTATATTTTAGCAGGAAGCCAAGTTCCCCAAATACTTTGTTTTCTGCATTTTCACGGATGGCACAAGTATTCAGTAGTACGACGTCAGCTTCATCAATTATATCTGTAGGCGTATAACCTAGCTGCATAAAAATCCCAGCCATAACTTCCGTATCGTGCTCATTCATTTGGCAGCCATACGTACGAATATAAAAAGTACGCCCTGTGCCCATACCTGCAAACTCTTCTGCAATGTTAAAGTCTTTATGGTACTTAACTTCTTCTTTCCCACGTTTTTTAGCATCTTTTAATGAAGGTGCCGTAAAGACCGTTTCAAAATATTTACTATAATCCTTTTCAGGCTTGTTTTCTTTTTTTGGTTGATTGACTTGTTGATTAGCTAAACGTTGTTCCTCATTCATCGCAATCAGGTAACTCCTTTCAAACGAATTCCATACATTTGAAATCCCGTTTCACTATTATACTGAATAATTGCAACATCCTACAAGGCTTGCGTACTAAATGTCGCGGTTTAGACTTAATTACACTAAGTTTGCTGAATTTTCCCTTTGCCGCTTTACCTCTTTTTTAAATCTCCAAAATAATAGGACACCATTGATTAGAAAATCCTCATCAAAAGTGTCCCAGTACTTAGCTTGACCTTATTTATAGTACCTTTTAAATTTTAGATTTAAATAAAAATTATATAGTGTAAGCTTTGCCCATCGCTTTACGTTCATGTCCTCTCTAAAATATAGAGCTTTCGCATACTTGCCCTGTTTTATTAACTGTTTAGCTTCTATTTTCAGCTTTTCATTTTTCAAGCCCTTGAATAACAATCTTTTTGGAATGAGTGACCACAAATGCCTCGTCTGTACATACGTTAACTCTTGATTCACATTGAATACATAATCATTAGCAACACACTGCATTAAATTATGACCACTTGTTGTCACGTAATAGCTTGAAGCACCAGATCGTAAGTTCATTTCAAATATTTTATATTCCCCGTCACGAACATCTAGTTTCATGTCAAAATTTGCAAAACCACAATAGCCAATGGCTTCCAAAAAATGACGCAAGTTGTCCATTAGCTGTTCATCGAAATCTGTCATAATCGCCAAAGAGATGCCAATATTTTGTGGTGAAGGATCTTCGAGAAGCTTGTTACCTAAACACATCAATTTAACCTTCTTGTCCTTCCCTACGTAAACGTCTAATACCCGAATATAAGAATCATCACCTGGAATAAATTCTTGAAGAATTAAAGAATCTTTATAGGTAGAACGATAAATGCTTTTAATAATATGCCGCTTCTCGTCTTCATTTTTTACAAAAAACACTTTTTTCTTCTCAGGGAAGGAACAACTCGTATATTCAACTGAATTCGATGGCTTGATTATTATCGGATAATCGAAGGGTATTTCAGTTGTTACAGGATGTTCCTTTGTCAATACCATCGTTTTAGGATATTTTAAATTATATAAATCACATTGCTTATAAAATTCTTCCTTTGTTTGCACTTGCTTCATTAAATCCTCATCTATATAAGGTAAGATAAAATAATGTTGTAGTGTCTGTTTGTTAATAATAATAAGTTCCGCATAATAACAATCACATACTAGAAGGATCAATTTCTTATGTTTGAACTGCATCGCGACTTCTATTAAAGCTTGTACAAAATAATCTGGTTCATCTAAACGGTCCACATATTGGAAATCCAAAATTCCACTATTTTGAGTCGCTATGCCAAACTTTCCACCTAATAAGAGCGTTCGAATATCTTTTGTTTTCACAGCTGGCTCTAATACTAGACTTTTCATACGATACGCCTCGTAAAAGGAACGGGCTACCCCATATGCGTATTGACCTGATTGTATAACCACTGGTAAAAAGGGTTGATCAACTGTTTTTGACAATTTTACTCACCTCTCATGATAAAAATGAATTTATTCATTTTTATATGCGGCCTGTCCTGTACTTAATACTAATAACGTTACGAGTCTGTAATTTTCTTAATGTAAATCAATTATGCCTCGGCATAATTGCGTCCGGAATCGGCTTTGTGCTTAGGCCTGCTGATGTTTTTTGCGCGAAAGCGTAGCGGCAGCAAAAGGTTTTCATCTGTGCGAAAGCAAAGCGACAGCAACAGCACCGATGCAGGTCAGTTAGCCGTTATCGCATGGATGCGATGATTTTAGGCTAACATCCCCTAAGAACTCCTTTCCGATTCCGTGACATCCGCCGGAGGCTTTAACTTCTTTCAGAGGGTGTTTGGACACCCGCCGAAAGAAATTAAAGACACTGAAACGAAAATGAATCTCCTAAATAAGAAAACTCATTTTTGTTTCAGTGCCTCTAGGCTTATGAACTACTGAATGCTATATTTCAATTAACTTTTTCACACGCTGTTCAAAGCCAACAATCGATTGAACACCGAAGCTCTTAAGCAAATCTGCATTGGCAAATGTAAATTTACCTAAATCGTCTGGGAAATGCGCATCTGAGGAAACTGTAAAGGCTACTCCCTGTTCTATTAATATTTGAAGGAAGCGAGGGCCAGGGCATATCTCTTTTACTGGATAACGATAATACAGGCCCGCGTTCAATTCAGTGGCAGTATTTGTTGTCACGAGCGCTTTGGCTATACGTTCATACCAAGAATCGAGAAAAACAGCGTCATCCACTTGATAATTAAATACTTTAAAGTTATCCAAGTGTGCTACAAAATCAAACATACCTGAGTGAATCATTTTTTCGACTGTAGCAAAGAAACGCTCATAGTTCTGCTGTAATGTAGCAGCATCCATGTCCTCAAATATGTATTGTGTTTGAGGGTTATCAAAGCCCCAACCATCTACAAAATGGACAGATCCGATAACGTAATCCCACGGGTATCCTTCCAGTAATGATGCTAATTCTTCCTCGCCACCGACAAAATAATCCGCTTCGATGCCAAGCTTTAAGGAAATACCATGCAGACTCCACTTTTCCTTTGCTCGATTAATAGCTGACACAAAATCATCCATGCTTTCTGTCATCACACGATCAAGCCAGTAACGCTGGACTTTACCAACTTCATTGTCATCTAACTGCATATAACGCTCAAAATATGCTCGCGTCTCCTTGAAACGATAGAGATGGTCGACAATCCCAACCTCACGCAAACCGAGTTGAATAGCTTGTTGTAGGTATAAATCTAACCATTCCTCACTATAACAGCCACCTTGTAATCGCTTTGATAACTGCTGCATTTGCCACTCTATCAATGCTTTAGAATCTTTCGCTGCTCCTTCATCTTCATTAAAAAAACTAATTGCCTGAGAAGTACGCTCCAGCCAACGAAATGAATATGGGCCTTCCTCTAAATGTACATGATAATCAATCATTCACTTTTCCCTCCATTACATACCGTCCACTTTTCCTCATATATTTGCCACTCCAATGGGCAAGCTATATCACAAAGAATTTCGGAGCTCTCCTCTATGTGACAAATTTGATAAAAGGACTTCCCATTTATTTTTGTTGCATCGGCTAGTAAAAAGTTCATCTTACTATGATCAAGCATTTTTTTAGAAATTAACGATTCATCCAAATCATAATCGTATACGGTGCCTTCGCTAATACCACCACAAGATATAAATGCTTTATCAAAGTTCATATTTCCTAATAACTCCAAAGTCATAGCTCCTGCTACTGAGGATTGCCTTGGATTGGTCGTTCCTCCAAGCAATATGACCTTTCCCGTCATTCTCCGCTCTTCTATGGCCAAATTAAATTGTACAGCTGCAGCAATGGAATTGGTTACGACCGTTATATCATCGACTGCCAATAAAAAGTCTGCAATATGCACCGTTGTTGTACCTGTATCAACTGCAATTGTATCCCCGTCACAGATACGTCTAGCTGCTAATCGAGCTATATTGCGTTTTGCCTCTTTTTGCATTTGAAGCTTCCGCAAAAATGCTGGTTCATTTCTAACGTTCGTATACTTTACAGCTCCTCCGTGTACTCTCGTTAATAAATGCTGTTGTTCTAGCTCATCAAAATCTCGACGAATCGTTTCTGGTGCCACTTGTAATTCTTCTGCAATATTGGCAACAACAATTTTCCCATCAACCTCTAACTGTTTTAAAATAAATTCGAAACGTTCAATTTTTGCATAGGTCATGATAATGCAATCACATCTTCTTTCGCTACATAACACATATATTTCTTACCCAGCTCAAACGAATGCCCTCGTTGGTGTAGCTGCTCCATCGTAAAGAGACATTCTCCCTCTAACGTTGTTCGGATAACATTGCCACTCATTAATGACTGCTTCGCCTCTCCAGTAATACAAACATCCCCCTGTCTCTGATTGAGATGAATCGCTTCTGGTCGAATCGCAAATTTTGAGTATTCTTTTGGCAATGTCTCGCCAATCATTTTCTCTAGAGCTTGACGCGTAAAGACATTGTAATGTCCGATAAAATTAGCGATAAATTCACTTTCAGGGTTTGTATAAATCACAGTAGGTGTTCCACTTTGTGCAATCATCCCATTATTCATAACAAATATTCTGTCAGAAACAGCCATTGCTTCCTCTTGGTCATGCGTAACTAAAATCATCGTGATGCCTAGCTTTTGTTGGATAGCTCGTAAGTCTGCTTGAAGCTTCTGACGAATTTGGGCATCTAGCGCACTGAGCGGCTCATCTAACAACAATACCTTTGGACGTACTATTAAAGCTCGAGCAAGGGCAACACGTTGCTGTTGACCGCCGGATAATTCTTTTGGATATGCGTTCGCTTTTTCACTTAAATGTACGATCGCAAGCATTTCTTGAACACGTTGATCAACTTCTGCAGTACTTACTTTTTGCATACGTAAACCAAAGGCTACATTTTCTTTCACCGTCATATTTGGGAATAGTGCATAAGATTGAAACACCATACCCACTTGACGATCCTTTGGTTGAACACCCATCATATCCTTACCTTCAATGATAATTTTTCCTGCTGATGCATCTGTTAAGCCCGCTAAAATTCGTAAAATGGTACTCTTACCACAGCCACTTGGACCTAAAAGAGTTATAAATTCACCTTTATCAATCTTCATATCTATATTTGATAAAACCGTCGTTAATCCATATTTTTTATGAAGTCCTTCAATCACAATATAACTCATAGATTTGTAGCACCTTTCGATCGTTTCGTTAATGTTGCAATAATGAACGTTAATAGACCCATTAGAACGATATAAATAAAGACAACCGCACTAGCAATATGTCCACTTGTACTAAGCTTCTTCATTAAATAAATTTGCACTGTTTCAAAGCGAGAACCAACGACAAGATTAATCAGTACAAACTCTCCAAAAAGTACGGAAAACGATAATAATGCACCAGCAAATAAGCCTGGGTATACAGTAGGCAACAATATTTTAGTAAATGCCTGTAATTTCGATGCCCCTAGTAATTGTGCTGCATCTAAAAGCTGCCGCGCATCTACATTCCGCAAACTATTGCGTGTCCCCTGGTAAATATATGGTAATACACTGATAACATATGCCCCTAAAACTACTAAAATCATAGGCACACCAAATTTGCTGTAAACACGGATAAGCCCAACTGCTAAAATTATTCCAGGAAATGAATACACCATCACAACAGCCATTTGAATCCATTTTTCGTATTTTGGACAATACAACACGATTACGAATATGGCCGGTACAATAACAAGCAATGCAATTATTACAGCTCCACCCGACAATAAAACAGAACGTCCAAACGCCTGTATAAATTCGGCATCCTGAAATAATGTAGCAAGCCATTTAAATGTTAATCCTTCTGGCAAAATGGTTTTATTCCATTTCGTCGCAAAAGCATAAAGCATTGTTGCAACAACTGGCAACACTAAATACATCACTAACAGGAGGAAAAACAAATCTGCAAAGCCTCTTTTTTTCACTTTAATTTCCTCCTTGTTTTTGAAATGCTCCATTCACTTAATAGCATCGCAGTCACCATCGTTACTGCTAGTATTACGGCAATAGCACTTGCCAGCTCTGGTTGGGCAAAAATATCTCCCTTAATAAGAGAACCAATACGAATGGCTACTAAATTGTAATTACTGCTAGTTAGTGCATAGGCAGAGGCATACGCTCCCATTGCATTGGCAAACAATACGCTAAATGTTCCAACAATCCCTGGAAGCATAACAGGGATCCCAATCTTCATCCAAAACTGCCACGTAGAAGCGCCAAGTAGTGCCGCAGCTTCCTTCCATTGTTGCTGAATTCCATCATAAATTGGATATAAAAGCATTAATGCTAATGGCAGCTGGAAGTAAATATAAATCAGTAACAAGCCACCCCAGCTATAAAGAGAAAATGATGATAAAGCGCTGATCCCCCATTTATCGAATAGCAAAGTAAAGAGCCCGCTATTGCCAAGTAATACGATAAAGGCAAACGCTAATGGAATACCTGAAAAATTTGATGTTAAGTTTGTCAATATTAAAATTTTCTCGCGCACCGGCTCAGAAAATCTCATCATCGCATAAACTGCAAATAAGGTAACGATTAAGGCAATGACTGCCGAAATAACGGACAGTGTAATACTATTTTGAAAGCCTTGTAAAATGTAATCATTCGTTAGTACCGATCGATATTGTGCAAATGTAAAACCATCATTATTTTGAAAGCTTGTGATGAGCATATACAGTAACGGTACTAAGAAAAATAACAAGACAAGTACTAGAAAAGGAGAAAGCCAGGCAACTGTTTGCCGCTTCGAAATCAAAACAATCACTTCTTTCAATATTTAATAACAGCCATTTAGATTAATAAAATTCGCGCCCTGAAACTAGCAAAGTAGTACCAAGTGGCGAAAGATGAGAATATTGATTTTTATCCATCTTAATTAGAGGACGCACATTTCTAAAACGACTACTTATTTTTCCCAATGGAAGCTTTGCTCTATGACAAAAGCAAAGTGGTAGGAGCACTCGATTAGCCCCCGCTACAATCAGTTAAAGATGGGTATACATAAGCAACAAAAAACCTTTTATATTGGCTCGTCATCCAAAATTAGTGATGATATTTGTTAAAAACGTATACCATATATAAGTTGATTGGAGTGGAGACTGGGCGACTCCTCGGGGATCAGCGTCACAGATGAGACCCTGGAGCGAGCATTGCGAGTGAAGCGGCTCATCGGACGCCCCCAGGAAAGCGCCCAGTCGGAACGGAAATCAACCCCACGCTATGTTTAATCACTCAATAATAAACCTTTTCCCCTAACCAACACGCCTGAATAAATATTGATAATTAAACCCTTTTTAATGAATGCATCCCCTCTAATAACAATGGAACCATTTCTTCAGAAGGTTCGATATTCAATAAATGACAGCACAGCGGAGCAATTTGTAACTGTGAGACAATTTCATCCTTAATGCCTGCTTTAACGTGATTCGAAATAACAAACATTGGGACATGGCGATCCTCAGCTGTTGTGCCTCCATGATTACCATCACTTGTCATCCCATGATCTGCCGTCACGATCACTTCATAGCCCTGCGCAAGACATTTTGGAATAAATAGAGATAATAATGCATCCACTGCTAAAACACGATTTCGATATTGTGCCGAGTCAGCTGTAAATTTATGACCATCATCATCTACATTCATCGGATGAATATATAAGAAATCTGGTTGCTTTTGATCCATTAGCCAAGCAGCATCAGCAAATAAATGACTGTCTGGATAGTGATCCTCAAAGTAGAACAAGCCATTCTCAATCGGCAATTTAGTATCTAATTGTAGCCTGTCCTCCATATGCACAAATGGTGCACGATTATATAGCTCACTGACCCAATAATAGGCAGCCGCTGCTGTAGACAAACCGTTGTCTTTCGCTACATGAAACAGACTATTTTGCGTAGTTAAACGTACTGTCATATTGCTAGTTACCCCATGTACACTGGGGGGTGTCCCCGTTAAAATTGTTTCATATAAAGGCCTTGATAGAGACGGGACCTCTGCGCAAACCTTGTAGCGTGCTGCAATCTTACGTTCAACTAAATGGTGCATAAATCCCATATGGGTACAGGCTGTATCAAAGCGAAGTGCATCTATGACAATTAAAACAACTTTTTTATTTCCCATGAATTAATACCTGCTCCTGATAGAGTTGTGGAATTTGCTTTGTTGTTTCTTCCCATTTCTTTTGATCTTTTACTGGCTGTGCATTTTTGTACATGTCCGCAGGTAATAATAGTTTTTGAACATCTTGAGACAATTGAACCTTGTCACGAATTGGACGAGCATAACCCTTCGCTAAATTTTCTTGCCCTGCATCTGATAAAATATATTCACGAGCAAGCATTGCTGCATGAGGATTTTTAGCGTATTTATTTATGATCGTTGCATAGCCTGATGTTACAGAGCCTTCTGATGGAATGACGACATCAAAACGTTTCTCCTCGATTTGGTGTCGATAGCCAAGTGCATTAAAATCCCATAAGATAGCTACGTCAATTTCACCCTTTTCTAAATTCGCTACAGTTGGATCTCCTTTTAAACGCCCTTGTTTTGCTAAGTCTGCAAAAAAGTCTATCCCTGGTTGAATATTCGACTCATCGCCACCAAATGCCATAGCAGCTGCTAAAATAGCAAATTGTGCTTGATTCGCTGTTAAAGCGTCACCAATGCTGACAGTGTAATCTCCGTTTTTAATATCATCCCAAGATTTCGGGGCGTTTTTGACGTTATTTTTATCAGTTAAAAATGAAACGGTTCCCGTGTAACCGACGATCCAATGGCCTTCATCATCCTTTGCCCAGTCAGGTATTTCATCCCAATAAGATGTTTTGTACGGTAATGTTAAACCTTTGTCCTTGGCAATCGGTCCAAAGGCAATTCCGACATCACCAATATCAGCAGTGGCATCATCCTTTTCTGCCTCAAACTTTGCTAGCTCCTCAGCACTCGACATATCTGAATCCTTATGCTTAAGGCTATATTCAGTACCAAGCTCATCCCAAGTCTCCACCCAGTTAGCCCATGTATCTGGCATACCGACAGAATTTACAGTGCCTTCTTCTTTTGCTTTTTTCGTAACCTCTTCAAGCGTTAAATCACTTTTCACTTCATTAGAACTAGATGAGCCGTCCGAACAAGCCGCCAACATTGAAATTGCTAATGCTCCGATTAGACCTTTCTTCCACAACTTTTGAATTGCCATGAGTTGGAACCTCCATTTGTTTATGTTTGTTTTCATTTGCCTTACAACAGTTATATTAAGAAACAAACATTAAGCAAGTATGGAGGACAGTAAAATATTTAGTAAAAATTATTAAGGAAATATGAAAATCTATGAACAATAATTAATTTAAGGGGAAAGTAAAAGTTTTAGAGGAAATCAGAAGGAATCTAGTTCTGTATGTGCACGTTTATGTAGCTTTGCAAGACGTGCACACACTTTATTAATTTTATAAACCAAGAAAATCTGCATATGTATGTGGCTCGTTTTCCTTTAAAATTGTTAAAAATGTAAATGCAAGCTGTACGACTGACCACCATCTCATATTGTAGGACATTTCAAAGCGAGAAGGTTCTAATGTAAATACATCCTGAAAAATATCAAGTGGATCAATTTTTTCATCTTTTAATATTGAGAGGAAACCTAAAAACAACGTATGGTCCTTGACCTCAATCACTTTTCCATCAACAAGTGCATCAATATTTTCTGGTTGATGGAAATTACATTGTGTCGCAACATACTTTTCTAAGTCCTGCGCGCGCTGTCTTTCTTCCCATTCTTTTTTCTTTGCAATAAAATCAATGACGTTATCCACGTGCGTCATCGCCTCCTCTTTTTTTCTTTTATTGTAGCATTTATTACAATACTCTTGCCCGAACTCGCTCCCCATTTTTTCCTTTCAAACAAAAACAAAAACAATGATATTAGCAAATTTGCCATAATCATTCTTTTCTCAAGATATTTATTAATTTAAGGCTCGCCATCATAGCGTGGGGTTGATTTCCGTTCCGGCTGGGCGCTTTGTTGTTGCTGTCGCTTCGCTTTCGCACAGTTAAAACATTTGTTGCTGTCGCTTCGCTTTCGCACAGATAAAACAATTGCTGTCGCTTTGCTTTCGCACAGAGCAAAGCTTCCTGGGGGCGTCCGATGAGCCGCTTGGGCCAACATGATGTTGGTCACGAAGGCGTTATCACAGGATGTGATGGTTTTAGCCTTCGTTCCTCTGCCTGCTCGCTCCAGGGTCTCGGGCCAACAGATGTTTTTTGCGCGAAAGCGTAGTGCTAACGTAGCGGCAGCAAAAGGTTTTCGTCTGTGCGAAAGCGAAGCGTCAGCAACAGCACGATGTTAGTCACGAAGGCGTTATCACAGGACGTGATGTTCTTAGCCTTCGTTCCTCTATTGCTGATCCCCAAGGAGTCGCCCAGCCGTAACGAAGATCAACTCATATTCATGGTATACATTTTATCCAATGTTATATTATTGAACTTCATAGAAGAAGCTAATTTCCGTACCAAAAGGCATAAGTAAATTATCAACAAAAAATCCTTCGATCAGTAAATAATTCACCGCATTTCAAATAATTTATATCTGTGCAAAAGCAAAGCAACAGCAAAAACAATTACGCCAAGGCGAAATTAATTGGGATTGTTATGGTCACTTTTCCTCCACCTGATAAATCATTGTCAATTAGCAGTGCTCCACCATGACTCTGAACAATTGATTGGGCAATATAAAGTCCCATCCCATGGTGATTTCCTGCATTTCTGCTTGGGTCTCCGCGATAAAACTGTTTGGTAGCCTCATTTAAATCCTTCGGAGAAAATCCACAGCCGCTATCAATAACGGTAAATTGAATATCATCAGCAGCTCCTTTCACAGTTAATGTTACCTTGCCATTTTCAGGTGTGTGCTCTACCGCATTGGCAATAACGTTTAACATCGCTCGATAGAACTGCTCTTCATCAATAAAAATAAGCGCGGGGAGTATTTCCTTTTGGACATCCACTTGAAGTTTTTTTTCCAACGAAAGAGCTCTCAATTGATCTTCTACTTCTGTCATAAATACATCCGTTTTAACATTCGTTTTTTCACGGGCGATATTTTTTCCCATTTTCGATAAATCAATCAGCTCATTCGTGAACTTTTCTATTTCTAATGTATTTTTCAAAATATAGTTATTATATTCTTTTTGAATTTCATCTTGGACAGTATCCTGTAAAAGCTCTGCGTTCCCCCGAATAATGGTAAGTGGTGTTTTCAGATCGTGGGCATGAGCAGAAATTTGTTCTCTACGTGCCTGTTCTGATTCCCATTGCTGTTTTAAAGAGCTGTTTAAAGCCTCTCTCATATGTTCAAGAGAAATGGATATTTCATCTATTTCACGAATTCCTGAAGTATTTATTGTAAAATCCAAATTTTGATTTTGTATTTTTTCAATCGCTTCCTGCAAGCCAAACATTTTTTTCTTAAGATTTCTTCCAAAATGGATCGCAAGGACAGTTGGTAGAGTTATTACTCCTATAATAAATAATAGAATATCTAATAGTTGCGGGTTAGGTAAATATTTTCTCAAAATAGCCGAACGATACTGAGGCAACATACCATACCGTAAAATACAAATCTCATTTTCTCGCTCTATAAACGAGTAAAATTGGGTGATACCTTGAGATTGGTCTTTTTTCATTGCATCCCAAGCTCTAGAAGCTTCCTTCTCTGAAAGATTCCCTGCAAGAAATTTACCTTCTTTAGAAAAGACGGCGTAATCAACAAGGTTTGGGATCATATCAGCTGTAACCGAACTACTAGACGCAATACGATCTCTTGATAATGAAATTTGAGTTTCTGCATAATTTGCTGGTAATATGAAGTTGGTAGAAAGGGCAAACATCGTTAAACCGATTAGCAGTACTACTAACAGAATGGTGCCTAGACTTAGGAAAAGGAGGTATCGAAGAAAAAAAGTATGTAGTCGTGTTCCTTTAGTAGGCTTTATTGTCTCCATTTATATCCAATCCCCCAAACAGTGTCAATGGCGTCAACATTAAAGGCATGTAGCTTTGAACGAATATTTTTAATATGCTCAGTAATAGCCGTACTGTCACTCTTCCCATCAAACCCAAAAATAGTTTCATAAATCTTTTCTTTCGAAAACACCTGTCCTCGGTTTCGAGCTAGAAATTCGCATATTTCATATTCGCTTTTTGTCAGCAATACCTTCTCCTCATTTACAAACAGCTCTTTGCCAGATAGATTGAAGTGAATGTTATCTACAAAAAGGATACTACGTCTTTCTCTTATTTCCCGTCTCAAATGCGCATTCACTCTTGCACGTAGCTCTCCAATGCCAAACGGCTTGATAATATAATCATCAGCGCCAAGACCTAGACCATACATTAAATCTTCTTCTAATGATTTAGCTGTTAAAAAAAGGATAGGACAATCTACAGCATGACGTATTTGGCCACATAAAGTAAATCCATCAATTTCGGGCATCATCACATCCAATAAAATTAAATCGAAGGCACCAAGATCCTTTTTACTTACTTCTGTTGCATCAGAGACTGCCGTTACTAGATGTTCATCTTTTAGTAATGCATTTTTTATCAATATTAAAATACCTTTTTCATCATCTACCGCCAATATTTTCGCCATATTTCTACCCTCATCATTTCTTCATACCCTAATTATCAGACTTTCTTCCTTCCCATTTCCAAAACCATAAACAAGATAAGACTAACGCTAACAATGTTCCGCAAACGGAAGCAATAATACCTTCCTGTAGTCCTATTTCCACCGTTGATAGGTCAAGCCCTGACGCCTTCATTGTCCATAACGAAACAAAGTGACCACCCCAACCATAAGGTATAAATGACCAAATACCATCACCTATTCCAGTGAGTAGTAAGGCTACTAATAGTGATCCCACAATACCTAATCCTATGGAGGCGCCTTTACCAAATTGAAGACTAACAAAAAAATGTAAAATATATAAAAATACAAAGCTTACAAATAGAATACATCCAGCTATTAAATAAAATTGAAAGCTAAAAGTATCCTCGTGTAAAAGCTCAATAAAACCAACACTAAAAATACCAATAGACAATAATATTGCTCCAAAACTAAACAATAATAAGAGTAGTATCTTGCTTAAAAAGACCATTATTTTTGTTTTAGACGCTGTCAGCATCTCCTGAAAATGTCCTGCTGTAGCTTCTTGCTCCGATACCATTGAACAAACTAATCCAATTATAGTCGGAAAACCACACGCGAGAGCCTGAAAATAAGCGGATACTTTCCCATTGAAATCCCATGGTGAATAGGAGTAGTATGCTAAAAACAGCCCAGAAATAATAATAGGTATAAGGAGATGAATTAGTAAAAATGGCGTTCTTTTTATTTTAAGAAACTCTGCTCTAAGTAATCTTAACATTACCATATACTATTTCGCCTCTCTTTTCTGAAACCAACGTGCAGTAAAGTAGCTGATTAATGCAAACCAAGCTAAAGCAATTAATATACCAGGAACTATAACCGATATGCTTAATAACGGGCTGTCCTCAGGTACTGGTAGACCATTTGGTAAAATTTCTAGTGTTGGACAAATTAGTCTTGCTGTAATGGCATAAGGAACGCTATACCAAAACTCTCCATCCGCAAATGCAACCACACCAACCATATTGCCAACTAAATTTATTAAAATAGCCATGTAAGTTCCTAATTTTGCCGCAAGAAACAGGCAAAGTGGAATTTGCCATAATAACGTTAAGAAAATTAACAAGCTACCTGTAAGACTATTTGTTAAAGAATAGCTAGTGCCAAACAGTATTCCACCAGCAGTAATACCAGCAAAGAAAATAAGTGTAGTTAATAACAACCAGGCACTACATGCAAGTATTTTGCCAAACCAAACCTTCTTAAGATCGAGCGGCATTGCGAGAATACTATGGTATTTCAATTTAGCATCTTTTTCGATCACCAATGCACAACATATCGTCAGTGCACCCGGCAGGAGCATTGTATACCACCAATTATAAGCGCCACTTTGAAAAAAGCTTCCTCCCATTAATACTGCAGTTAGTAAGATCGCCACAATGGGTGCCAGCCAAACTAATTTAGGAATAAAAGTCTTTTTCCACTTCAATCTTTCAGCCTTCATAATTGATATCATGTTACATGCCTGCCTTTCTATTGGCAGACACAACCTGCATAAATAATGATTCTAATTCCTGACCTTTAGGGGCAACTCCCTGATAGCCTAATTTTCCTCCCGCAATGATTCCAATTTCATCTACGACCTGCTCTACCTCTGAAAGAATGTGGCTAGATAAAATAACTGTAATTCCTTGCTCTGGAAATGATCGAATCAGTTTTCGAAGCTCTTGAATGCCGATTGGATCGAGACCATTTGTCGGCTCATCAAGAATTAAAAGTTTAGGATAGTTTAATAGCGCAATAGCTATTCCTAGGCGTTGTTTCATCCCTAAGGAAAACTGTCCTGCTCGTTTTTTCCCTGTATTGGTCAAGTCAACAATTCTTAATACTTCGTCAATCCGCGATTCTGGTAATCCTAGTGCAATCGTTCGAACCTTTAGATTTTCCCTTGCCGTTAAATTTTCATAAAGCGGTGGTGTTTCAATTAATACACCAGTGTCTTTTAAATCATTACGATTCCATTCACGTCCATTAAAAAGTATCTTTCCTGCATTCGGACGCAGCATCCCTGTTATCATTTTTAACGCTGTTGATTTCCCTGCACCATTCGGACCGAGTAAACCGTAAACAGTATTGCGAGGTATCGTTAACGACAAGTCCTCTACAATTTTTTGCCCCTTAAAGCTTTTACTAAGATTTTCTGTTTGTAAAATAATATCTTCCATCTGATAATCATCTTCCTTTCGATGATTATAGTGTAAAAAATGATTATAAGGATTTTATAAGGATATCGAAGATTTTTGTGAGATTCACTATGAAAATCAATTTGGTCAAGGTTTGTGAATGTTGTAGTGCTTCACTTTTGCACAGACTAAGCCCTCTTACTGAAGTTTCGTTTTATGACTATATTAGAGTAATATGCTTTTTGGAATAGTTGATTGGAGTGGAGGATGGGCGACTCCTCGGGGATCAGCAATAGAGGAACGAAGGCTAAGAACATCACGTCCTGTGATAACGCCTTCGTGACCAACATCGGTGCTGTTGCTGACGCTTCGCTTTCGCACAGACGAAAACCTTTTGCTGACGCTGCGTTAGCACTACGCTTTCACGCAAAAAACATCTGTTGGCCCGAGACCCTGCAGCGAAGCGGCTCATCGGACGCCCCCCGGAAAGCGCCCAGCCGGAACGGAAATCAACCCTCGCTTTGCAGAAGAAGCACACTTTATAAAAAAAATGAAAAGCATTTGGAATGAGGACATCCCAAATGCTTTTTGTCATGCTATATGAAATTTGATTTACATAAATTCTTTTACTAAATCATTAAAATCATTTTCGCTCATTTTAATATCAATATCCGTTAATGGTAGCTCTGAATAGCCTGGTACTTTTTCTTGATATGAAGCTGTTTCAGTATCTTGATAAATAATACCTGTTACTAAACCTTCATGCTCCATCACTGTACGCATTGCCATACCGCGGTCAGAGTTATCATAACCTTCAATATCAGCAAGCTTCGTTAAGTTCTCTTTAAACCAATCGTACGTGTTCACTTTGTTATACGTAACACAAGGTGAGAATACGTTGATGAATGAGAAGCCTTTATGATTAATACCAGCTTCAATTAAAGCTGTTAATTCTTTAATGTCCGTAGAGAAACCTTGTGCGACAAATGTAGCTCCGCTTGTTAAAGCTACTTCTAATGGTTTTAATGAAGGCTCAATCGCACCACCTGGCGTAGATTTTGTAATAAATCCAGCAGCAGAACGTGGAGATGTTTGCCCCTTTGTTAAACCATAAATTTGGTTATCCATAACAACGTATGTGATGTCAATATTACGACGGATGGAATGAATTGTATGACCCATACCAATCGCAAAGCCATCCCCGTCACCGCCAGAAGCGATAACGTTTAAATCACGGTTAGCCATTTTTAAGCCTTGTGCAATTGGTAATGCACGACCATGAATACCGTGGAAACCGTAAGAATTAATGTATCCTGAAATACGACCAGAACAGCCAATCCCAGAGATAACAGCTAGTTCGTTTGGTTCAATTCCAACGTTAGCCGCGGCGCGCTGAATCGCTGCTTGTACAGAGAAGTCACCACAGCCTGGGCACCAGTTTGGTTTCACTGTATTACGAAAATCCTTAAATGTTGCCATTAGCGAGTCAACTCCTTCACACGATTTTCTAATTCACCTGGCAAGAATGGTGTACCATTATATTTTGTAATAGTCTCGATTTTATCGTGACCACCAATATTCATCTTCATAATATTTGCTAATTGACCTGTGTAGTTATTTTCTACAACGACTACTTTTTTCGCTTTTGCTACAAGTGGTGCCACCTCAGCAGATGGGAATGGATGAATTAAACGAATATGTGCATGATTCACCTTCAACCCTTGAGCATTTAAGCGTTCTTGTACTTCTTCAATAGCTCCACGTGTTGAGTTAAAGCCCACTAATAAAATATCGGCTTCTTCGTGTGGCGCATTTGAAAATACTGGATTATCAAATTTCAATGCCGCTAGCTTACGGAAACGTTTATCCATTTGTACTTGACGGTTACCAGTTGCTTCAGATGGTTTACCTGTTTCATCGTGCTCAACCCCTGTTACATGGTGAATACCATTCAACGTACCAGGTAACACACGCGGTGAAATACCGTCTTCCGTATCTTCATACCGTTTGAAGTATGCTTTATCAGCCGCTTCTTCAATGTCGCCTGTAACAATTTTACCGCGACGAATTTCAATTTTATTGTAATCGAATGGCTCTACAGATTGTTTACCTAAAGATAATTGCAAGTCAGTCATTAAAATAACTGGTAATTGTAATTCCTCTGCAATGTTAAACGCTTGGATTGTGTCAAAGAATGCTTCCTCCATTGTAGAAGGTGCAATGACTACTTTTGGAATTTCACCATGCGTACCATATAACATCGCCATTAAATCTGATTGCTCTTGTTTTGTTGGTAACCCTGTTGATGGACCACCACGTTGTGTATCCACAACAACTAGTGGCTGCTCTGTCATACCTGAAAGACCAAGTGCTTCCATCATTAATGAAAGACCAGGGCCAGCAGAAGCTGTAAAGGAACGAACACCACCAAAGTTTGCCCCAATTGCCATTGTCGCTGCAGCAATTTCGTCTTCTGTTTGAATAACCGTACCACCGAATTTCGGTAATTTTTTGATAAGGTATTCCATAATCTCAGAAGCTGGTGTAATTGGGTAGGCTGCCATAAAGCGTGTCCCAGCAGCAAGTGCACCAAGTGCTATTGCATCGTTCCCGATCATGAACATACGGCGTTTACCGTCTGCTGGTGCTAAAGCCCATTCACCTACACGATCGCCTAAAAGCTCATTCATTAATTCATGACCGCGTGCAATGGCCTCCATATTTTTCTGAACAACTTCTTCACCTTTTCGGCCAAAAATATCATCTACAACATTTTGGAACACTTCATCCTCTAAATTTAGCAATGAAGCTGTTGCACCGATCGCTACCATATTTTTCATCAACGAAGTGCCAAGCTCTGCAGCTACCTCTGTAAAAGGCACCGCAAATAATGGCGCTTTTGAATCTTCTGGTTTCACTGGACCAAATTTTGCATCCGCTAAAATAATGCCGTTTTCTGTTAGTTCTTTATAATTGACGTCGATTGTTTCTTGGTCGAACGCTACTAAAATATCTAAATCATCCGCAATTGTACGTACTTCTGTTGGACGAACTGTAATTTTATTATTCGTATGGCCACCTTTAATTCGAGAAGAGAAATGACGATAACCGTATAGGAAGTAACCTAAACGATTCATTGCCATTGAGAAAATTTCCCCTGTACTTTCAATCCCTTCACCCTGTTGCCCACCGACTTTCCATGAAAGCTGATGTAACATGTCAACAACTCCTTAGATCCAATGTGTATACTATTATTTTTCCTTCATAAGTTTAACACGAAGAAACGGTCTGCACTATTGTTATTACGCGATTTCAGCGAAATTCAGACCTTTGACTGAAAATAGCGTTCATAAAGTTGTAAATTTCAAACCGGCTAAATAATCAATTATGCCTCGGCATAATTGTAGCTGTCGCGCAGATAAACAATGCGTCCGGAATCGGCTTTGAGCTTAGGTCTGTACGAGGGGCGACACGATGTCGGTCATTTTGATAATGCCACAGGACGTGGCGTTTTTACCGAATCCATAAGGAGCCGCCCAGTTGGAACGGAAATAAACTAATATGGGATACGTATTAACAAATATGTAAAGCACGAACTACGCAACCTATTAAAACAAAAAAAATGCCTTGCAGCTTATTATGTGCAAGGCATTTTACTTTATTACTTTTTATCGAACACGTTTTTCCACAAGAAGCTTTAAGGCTGTACGTTCCTCACCAGCAATTAAAATATCGGCAAACGCCGGTGCGCAAATTAAATCTGTGCCACTTGGCGCTACAAATCCGCGTGCAATGGCCACTGCTTTCACGGCTTGGTTAAGTGCCCCTGCCCCAACTGCCTGCATTTCTGCTTGCCCTTTTTCTCTGATTACCGCGACTAATGCACCTGCAACTGAATTTGGATTAGAGCGTGATGATACTTTTAATGAATCCACAATTATTCCTCCCCGTTTCGCGAATAGTGTTTACGCTCAACAACTCATGTCCCCCTTGTTTGGACCTCAAGTTATTGTCGATAGGTCATTTTATGCTCGGCGAGAAGGAAATAGACTATTTTCATTTCTTATATATCAAAACAATCTAAAAAGATTGAAAATTCAACGTAGAAAATTTACTGGATCAATGAAATAAAGATATCATATTAAAAGTAGTGGAGCTCATGAAAACGCGAGGGTGATTTCCGTTCCAGGCTACTCGCTTTGCCGCTGACGCTTCGCTTTCGCGCAGAGCAGAGCTTCCTGTGGGCGAGCGTCGAGCCGCTTCCTCCGCTACGCTCCGTGCAGGGTCTCGCCTGTCTCGCTATCCCACGGGAGTCGAGTTGCCTTCCACTGCAATCAACAATAGTGTAGAACTTTTATAAAATTTAAGTATTTCAAAAGTGAACCTTAATGGTTACTCTCTTCAGAATAGAAACTTAAAACAGTTAAGGTGATTGTATATATGTATCATTGCTGCCGCTTCGCTTTCGCACAAATAACGCATCTTGTTGAAGCTTGATTTTATCCCTATAAATTAGATTAACATGCCAGAAAATACATGCTAAATGAAGAGGTTGATTGTAGCGGAGACTGGGCGACTCCTTGGGGATTAGCAATAGAGGAACGAAGGCTAAAACCATCACATCCTGTGATAACGCCTTCGTGACCAACATCGTGTTG